>VGKN01000088.1 GCA_016867055.1 Candidatus Omnitrophota bacterium | reverse complement strand
ATTTTTTTCATTACCGACACGCAATCTCAATTTTGGGATGGGATTATAATAAAGTATTTAAAGACGGACGGTTGGACCTTGATCCAGATAAATGGGCAGATTTCGGAGCATTAAATTTCCATATCGGCCCTCCAAAAAATGTAACAAGGTATCTAAGGAATAGAATAAATTTTAAAAACATAACTTATTATTCTCCTGATTTAGTTACTCCTTTAAGAGATGCAGCTGCAGGGATACTTTTTAAGAGAAGCCGTGGTAAGGAGTTTGAAGTTGTTGGTACGGAAGGAGTTCAAGCCGCGATGGCATATGCCATATTAACCATAATTAATCCTGGAGATGAGGTTATTATTACTGATCCGGGTTATTTCTTCTTTGAGCCTCCTATTATTTTGGCTGGTGGCAAGACAAAAAGGATAATTCTTAATAGAAATAATAATTATAGAATTGACGTGGAAGACCTTAAGAAAAAGATATCCCGTAGAACTAAAATGATCATTGTCTGTGACCCCATAAATCCTTTTGGAACTGTTCAAACCAAACAAGAATTAATCGAGATAGTCAAAATAGCTAATAGACGAAATATTATAGTCCTCAATAACATAACCCATAGCCTCCATCAAATTAAGCCACAAATTAAGCATTATCCTATAACTTCTTTATACAATGTTGACTTAAAAAATGTAATTGCCGTTTCAGGAGTAGCACATGGATATGGGATGGCTGGCATAAGAATTGGGTTTATGGCTGGACATCCAAGATTATTAAGACCCATATTATTAACCAAAAGTGTGATAACGCGTATTAATATAAGTTTCTTAGCCCAATATGCTGCATTAGCCGCACTAAAGGATAGACAATACTTAAAAAGATGCGACGCAATTTTGAGAAATAATTTTTCCATCTCGAAAGAGATAATAAGAGAAACACCGAACCTTTCCTTTATTATCGAACCGAGTTTCGGATTCTCTGCCTGTATAGATACATCTAAGATTAAGACTAGTTGTCAGGAGTTAACCGTAGCTCTTCTGAAAAGAAGGTGTGCAGTTTATCCCTCAGATGGCTTAGGTAATACTGGAGCTATCTCTTATATTAGGATAAACTTCTCTACCCCTTATAAGGAACATTTCAGATGGTTAAGAGAAGCGCTTCCCGAGGCAATAAAGGAAGCAGAAACACGTAAATATAGAAAGGCAGTCATTGATTTTTTAAAATCCGTAGGAACAGGAAGGGCTAAACGATTAATTAAGTTGATTAAAGGAATAGGAAACTGAAGTAAATTATAGCTGAAATATGGATGCTAGGGTGCAATATCAAAAACTAAGAAATGCACAATATCATTGAGGTGACAAATTTAACCAAAGAGTTCCGTATTCCTTCATATCACAGGCATGTCCGAAATATAATTTCTGCTATCGATAATATAAGTTTTCAAGTAAATTCCGGAGAAATTTTTTCTTTTCTGGGATCGAATGGAAGCGGCAAAAGCACATTGATTAAAATGCTTTGTGGCCTCATTATACCTACGAAGGGCAAAATAATTATTAAAGGCTACGAGGTAACACATGCCGGAGAAAGAATAAAAAAATACATCGGCCTAATAGGAAATGATGAAAGGAATTTTTGTTGGGGCATAAGCGGTAGGGAAAATCTTAGGTATTTTGCTTCTCTATATAATCTGTTTTCTAAAGAGGCATCCAGAAGAATAGAAGAATTGACTGAATTTTTGAAAATGGATGAGTATATTGACAGACGCTTTTACAGTTACTCTACAGGAATGAGACAAAGGCTTGCTATTGCCAGGGGTCTGTTGCACGATCCAGAGATACTTTTGATGGATGAACCAATGAAAAATTTAGATTATGAAAGCGCTCTGTATTTGAGAAAAATCATCAAAGATATACTTAAAAGAAATAAGACAGTTGTCTTTACTACCATTGACCCGCGTGAGGTAGAAGCCTTGGGAGTAAAAGTAGCTTTACTTGAAAAAGGAAGGATAGTTGCCTGCGATCTATTTGATAATCTAAAAAATAAAATAATCAATAAATATGGCTCTTTATAATAAAATATTTTCTTTAGCCAGAAAGGAAATCTTAAATCTGTCCAATTATAAGATGTCTAATCTAATAGGGATATGTGTGCCTACGGTTACATTTTTACTAATCGCCAAAATTGTCTTTGCTAATCAAGGAGTGCAATTTGGTGAATTTAGGGTTATGAATTATTTCCCTTTTGCCGTTAGCGGAATTATAATCTCTATGTATCTGGTGGCACCTATTTCCTATATGAACGAGCAGATAAAACATGAAAGGAATATGGGTATATTGGAAACTATCCTCGTTACTCCCACTAACCTTTTAACTGTGCTTTTCTCAATATATCTGTGGAACCTACTGCTAACCATTATATTTACTTTGCCTTTTCTTATTTTTGGCATATTTTATCTTAAGATATCTTTAAATTTATTAGATACAGTATTATTAATTACTTTATCATTTTTTTCCCTGGCAGTCTTTTTTGGTATAAGTATCATCTTCTGTGCTCTCATTATTATTTTCAAAGAGATTGGCCATCTGGGGTCCATCGTAAACAATTGCTTTCGTATATTTTCGGGAATATATATCTCCATTAATTACCTACCGTTATGGATGCAAGGTGTATCTAGGTGGTTGCCAATAACATATTCGGTAAGGAGCATACGGTCCATTATCTTTCATAATTATTCCCTCTCGTCGATAGCCAAGGATATTTTTATATTAATATTATTCTTATTAATTATTATGCCAACAGGTATATTATTATTAAATTTTTCTATCAAAAAGTCAAAGGTTAAAGGCCTATTAACTTACTATTAAAAAATGGAATTATCTGTTTCGGAAAATTGAGGGAGGGTGTAAGGAAATTGTTTTAATATTTAAGTCTTTTTTTCCGTTTTTTTAACTGTGCTTGTTTTTTAACTCTGCTTAACCTATATTCTATTGCTTTTCTTGCCTCAAAATAGACTGTGGATATGAATTTATATCTCTCTGCTTCTGTGCTTGCAAGCCTTGCTACATTTTTTGTCATTTTTGAAAGCTGTTTTTTAGTTACCCGAGGTCTATATTCTGGCGAGAGGAGAGGAATGGTATAAAGAAAACCCAATGACAAAAAAACTCTAAGTATTTCAGTAAAACTGTAATCGTGCTTTTCACTGACATATCTAAGATACGCCTCCTGCCAATCTGTGAGAAGAACTTGAAATCTCTTGTACATATCTGTCTCCAGTGTTTTTAATAATAGCATAATTCTCCTGATTTGACAACCTCTTATTTTATAACTCACAATAGTTGTTTAATTTTATATTTCACTGTACTTATAAAATACAAAATTAGTTATTTTAAGGTGTGTAATTAAATTACATATCTTAAAGAAAAAAGCTTGCTTTTGAGTAAAAAATATGTATACTGAATAAACAAAGACATACCTAAAAGGAGGTGAGGAAGTAATAAAATATTGTTTTAAAATTTTCAGAGAAAAAAAGGGAGCGTAAAATGAAAAAAACTTTTTTGTTGGGGGTTGTGTTTATTACAATATACATGTTTATGTCCTTAGCTTTTGTTTATGCAGCAGATGAGAAAAAAGAAAAAAATTCAAAACTCACTACATTTTTTGAGGTGGGAGAAAAGATTACAGATCTTTTTGGTTACGAGGACACAGATATTTTGGATGATATTAGATACCTAAGGCATTCTGTTTCTTTCAACCAGAAGGCCAGTCCGAAGTTAAGCTATACTATAAGCCAACTTTTAGAAAGAAGAAATTACGATAAAAATGATTTGTTTGATAATAAATTTACTCAAACCACTGTTTCTGCTACATACAGGTTAGGGGAATCCGAATGTTTTTTAATGCCACAAGAGTTACGCACAAGCTATATGTTTAAGCTTAAGAATTACGTTCATACTATCTCCGGCGCCGATAATAACGATTATGAACAAAACAAATTTAGTCTAGGTGTTTCCTATATAGGAAGTAATAAGAATTGGCAGATAGATTATGATACAGGCATAAATAGCTTTGATTATGCTCGTAATTCTATTAACAATGAGAATAAAATTTTTAATCAAATACAACTTAGAAAGAAAATACTGGATAATAAGCTCGATATTTATACGGGTTATAAAATTCAATATGCAGAGAGAAAGAATGGCGATGACCGGACCGAACCAGAAAAAATGGTCGGTTTTGATTTTAAACCGGGCCTTAAATATTTAAGCCTAGTTTCTTTTAGATTTGAGAATGGAAAGACTGAAACGAGAGAAGAAGAAGTGAGGGAAGATATACGTGATTATAAATATGAGCGTTTTATAACAAAGGTAGATTTCCCCATTGCCTCAAGGCTAAGCAACTCATTTGTCCATAAATACATTTATCGAAAATATGACAATTTTAATAAGAGTTACCATCAATTAAAGTTGAATAATACGACCCGTTACACGCAAATTGACGATAAGGTTCGGGTTTTGTATTATGAACTCGGGTTTGAGTATAAAGAAGGAGATTTTATTGTGTCTGACCCGAGCAATTATAAATGGATAGCTGAGACACTTTCTTTAACCTATGAAAAGAAAAAGAACCTTAAGGTTACATCAGGATTTTCTTTTCGAAGAAAGGAATTCTCTTCTAGCCCCATTTCAGATTCTAAGCGCTGGGTTTATACTCTAGGTTTAGAAAAGGCAATTTCTCCGGGTCTCTCCCTTGCCTTTGACCTTCGCAAGGAATGGAGAGACTATTATCAGGGGGGTGCTGATAAGACATACGAGGTTTATAAGATGAGCCTTAATTATAAATTCTAATTTAGTTTTTTGCTTAAAATATAATATATGGATGATAATTGTATTAAGGTAAAGCAAGCTTGCGTCACCTACAAAACTAAGACTGGCCGTATCGAAGCTTTGTGTGATATCAACCTTTCTGTCCGCGATAATGAATTCGTGAGCATTCTCGGGCCATCTGGCTGTGGTAAGACCACTCTATTAAAAGTCATTGGTGGTTTAATCAATCCATCTAATGGAAAGGTTCAAATTAAAGGAAAATCAGTAGAGGTGATCAGAAAAAATAGAGAGATAGGTTTTGTTTTTCAAAATCCTGCTCTTTTGCCGTGGCGGACAGTTTGGGGGAATGTTTACCTTCCCCTAGAGATCATCGGTATCAATCCTTCCTCCCGAGGAGAAATAGACAATCGCATTATGAAGATGTTGGAGCTAGTAGGTCTTTCTGGTTTTAAAGACAACCATCCCCATGAACTCTCAGGAGGGATGCAGCAAAGGGTAGCCATAGCCCGGGCTTTAATTTTTAATCCTTCTATATTATTGATGGATGAACCTTTTGGAGCATTGGATGAGATTACCAGGGACAGATTGAATTTGGAATTGCTGCGGGTTTGGGAGAATATGAAGCACACTGTTATATTTGTGACACACAGCATTCGTGAAGCTGTACTCTTATCCGATAGGATTGTTGTACTCTCAAAGAGACCAGGAAAAATTGTCAGTATCTTAGAAGTTAATTTACCAAGGCCAAGGAAAACAAGCTCAAGATATACTGAAGAATTTCTAAGTATAGCCAAAGAAGCTCACAGATTATTAGATAATGATCGCTAAGATTTCGCTATCATTGATTAAAAAACATCTTCCCTCGCTTCTTACCTTGATTTTCTTATTATTACTCTGGCAGTGGTTAGTAGATATCTTAAAGATCCCCGGATATATATTACCTTCTCCTTTAGAAATAATCTCAGAGATTATTCAAAAGAAGCAATATTTAATAAGGCATTCCTTGATAACGCTTATTGAGATATTGACTGGTTTTGCGTTGGGTATGCTAATTGCATTTATAATTTCTTTGGGAATTTTATACTCAAAGATAATGGAGAAAGTTATTTATCCCCTGCTTATATTTACTCAGGTTACTCCTAAAATTGCCATTGCCCCTTTATTTTTAATCTGGTTCGGTTACGGATTACTACCAAAAATAGTCGTTACTGCCTTGGTTGCTTTTTTTCCTATAATAATTAATACGGTCAAGGGGCTTAAATCTATCGATATGGAATTGGCGGATTTGATGTATTCACTTTCAGCAACCAAAAGGCAGATACTGAATAAAATCAGAATTCCTTCCTCTCTGCCCTATGTTTTTGCTGGCCTTAAGGTTTCTATAAGCTTAAGCGTCATTGGAGCAATTGTAGGAGAATTTGTGGGTGCGGATAGGGGATTGGGTTACATTATAATGATTTCTAATGCAAATCTGGAGACAGCACAAGTATTTGCCTGCCTTATTATCTTGAGCATTATGGGAGTAGGATTGTTTCTGGCAATATGCCTGATTGAATCTCTTTATAGTTGGCAAAAATCTGCAGAGTTTATCATTTGATATGGCAAATAAAATAAGATTCCGCGTTGGACTTAATGGCCAGCCGGGGAATATAGAGGCAATACTCTCTGAATTTGGGAGTGAAATCTATGAGGTATTTGCTCCGGCTCCGCCCTATATCTGTGCAACAGCAAGAAGGATAACCAGATATATCGATGAGAAAGAAATCGCCAGACAAATTAAATTAGCTCATAATTATAATATCAGATACAATGTGCTGATGAATGCAAGTTGTTACGGAGGAATGCAATTCAGTTCTGATTTTCAAAAAAAGATTATAAAATTTGTAAAATTTATTT
>VGKN01000087.1 GCA_016867055.1 Candidatus Omnitrophota bacterium | reverse complement strand
CTCATATGGCCTATTATATGGACTGTAGAAGTACTCAAACATATTATCTGTTTGATAATCAACATATTCGTTATACAAGCCTGTTCCACCCACAAGCGCCTCTCTACCATACGCCTTATAAGTATAATCCTTGGTTTCCTTGATAAGCCTTGCCCAATCTTCAAGGTTAAATAGAGAATTCTTTACTATGTTAGGAGATAATTGTTTATAATACCATATAGCATCACATCCCGCAGCTACCTGCGCAAGAGCATAATGAATAAGATACCTTTTACCTCCTTCGGTTCGTAAATTCAGTTTTCCCGGTTGCAGAAACATATCAGGGAAAAACCTCAACCACCAACCATCTCTAATATCAACCAGATCGCAACTTACACCACCTGTTACAAAACATTCTTTTGTATGAAGGATATCTATAAATTTCTTAAACGGTCTGTTTGGAGATATAAAAAAATTGTCAGATGTCTGTGGTGGATAGGTAGTTGGATCATCAGGTTCTAATATTTGAGCTGACTGAGGATAGGATTTATCATTTGCGCTATTTTTTAAAAAAGCTCCAAAATCATGTTTTGCGCCAAAGGCATTCCACTCCTTTGGATCCCAGATAGAATTATATATAGCATGGGTAACTATTTGAGAAAGTTTTCTCTGCAGAGGTGAGCCCCATTTATTAATAGATTCTACACTTGATTTAGTAAAGGGTGTGGTAGGGCCACCCCAGAAGTCTTTCCCTTGCTCTTGAGCCTGAGTAAAACAGGAAAAACTAAAAGAGATAACTAAAATAAGCATTATAGATAGAAAATGGTAACCCTTGGTAGTCATCGCTATTTAAAATTATACTCACATAACACAAAAATCCAAGAAAATTTTAGTAAATTCATTACTACCTTGAGATACTTGAGAGCATATGATATTTCCCTATCTGTTCAAAACTTATAAGCCCTTTTAATTTCTCTTTATCCAAAACAACTAAAGTAGAAATTTCGCTTTCATTCATTTTTTTAAATGCACTATCTAAAAGGTCCTTCTCGTTCACAGATATAAAATTCTTTAACATAACCTCTTCTACTTTTGTGTCCTCTGAATAATTATGCAGAAGAGAAAGAATCTTATCGTGTAAAATTAATCCTACCACCTTCCCTCTTTCTACCACAGGAAAATCCTTTTGTAGACTATGGTAGGATTTATGTATTACCTCTTTTAGGGTATCAGAGGGTTTCAGGGTATCTATATTTTCTATCATTGCCTTCTTAACGGGGACATGGCTGATCGTTGCCTTAAGTTCGGTTGTTTTTTCCTCTGTTTCTGCGCCTATATAGATAAACATTGCTATCAGTGCAAGCCATAAATTATAAAATATCCCAAAAAAGAAGAGAAGGATAGCAATAAACTGGCCTACTCCGACTGCAATTTTGGTTGCTTTTAGATAATTCAGCCTGAGCGCAAAGAGACTGCGCAGAACCCTTCCACCATCCATCGGAAATGCTGGGATAAGATTAAATATTCCAAGTATAAGATTAATCCAGAAAAGCCTCATCCAGAAACTTCTTGAATATAAAATGGCATTTTCTTTAATCAAAAATGGCCCTTTTGCTACAATATAAAAAATAAAAGCAAAGAAAAAACTCACAAAGGGCCCTGCTATGGATATAATTATCTCCTTTTTGGGATCCTTGGGCAACTCCTCTATCTGAGAAACCCCGCCTATGGGCAAAAGCACCATCTCCTTAACATTAATACCAAAATACCTTGCTAAAGAACTATGAGCTATCTCATGGATTATAACACATCCAAATATAGCAATTACAAATATCACCCCTTGTATACCTCTTAAAAAATCTTCTCGCCCGCCAGATATCCCAATAAAAATAAGAAGCAATATAAATGTAAAATGTACCCTTATGGGTATCCCAAAGATACTGCCAATTTTAAATGACCATTTCATATTTAAGTTATTTTATCAGTAGATTTATCCAAGTCTATCCTATAGTCATCTGATTCTTAGAAAGTCTCTGTAATGACAGTTTCAATTTCCTCTTTACCCCGCACCTCGTAAGGCCTAGTCATTTATAGCCGGTATGAAGGCTGTAGCCGATAAATCTTTCCCTAAAGCCTCATCCTTTAGGATGAGGTGCTGGGTTTACCTATCTGAATCTGTGATAATAAAGTTTCATTTAGCACAACCTTTTTATCAAGATTCACTGCACCAAAACCTGCTTCGGGGTCACTTGGGAGGGGTAGTTTCCTTAAGGATACCACATCTAATGGACACCGCAGAACCTCTATAACAGCATAACCCACTGCTACGCCCCCTCTTGGGATTCCTAACACAATAGGGTCTTTAAAATTATGTGTCTCGGAAATTAATCTCTCTGCTAATATTCCTCCGGCTTCTTTTCTATCTTTAAAATGCATATCTTTTTAATGCATCTAATTTAAAAGGCTTTAGTAAATTTGTTCTCTCAAGAATTATCAAAATTATACTATATATGAGCATACTTATGAGTGTAAGGGTAATTGTTTTAAAATTAATTTTTTCTTGAGTAATTAATTCCTTGGCACCTTTAAACATTAAAAATATGCCAAGTATATTAGTCAGCCAATAGTAGATAATCATATATAATATAAAATATTGTGGATAAAAATATGAGGTAAGACTTGCAAAAAGATAGGAGAGGGGAATATTTATCAATACATCGTTCCACCATGTAAAGGGAGAGAGAATCCAGCCAATTATAAATAAGATATACCCCTTGTTCATATTCTTATTTAAAAATACAAAAGCTGACTCTTGGGTCAGCTTTTAATATGCAGGCTATTTATAATTGAAATTACCTTTTTGGCTTTTTCTTGTCACGGCAACCGCAGCTATTACACATCTTATTTAATCCTTTATTCCTCGGGTTAATATACCACGGCTCGCATAAGATAGCAAATAAATTCTGAATATACTGAATATACCATTTAATCCATCTTAAGTAATCTTTTCCAAATCCCACATAAACGCTTTAATACCTTCCTTTCCCAATTTTCCACGTAATCCTTCCACGCAGGATATTAGCTGGATAGCCTTTTGCTCCTCCGTGGCTATATATAAAATGTTGTTTCTTCCGGGCCAGATGTCATTTCCTAAATGCACTCCTGAGGTTGTGCCGCGGCCATAAACTCCCAAGATCTTCGTGTAGTTCTTTATATCGCAACTTTCTAAAAGTTCCATTACCTCCATATCTACGGCTTCATTATAGGCAATCATTATCATTTTCATAACCTTACTCCGCTCAATTAGTCAACAGTCCATAGTCGATGGTCTATAGAAAAGCTATGGACTATGGACAGTGGACTGTAAACTTTTTTTACTATTTTTCTTGATCTTCACTTCTCCCGAATGTAGCGACTTAAATAAGTTTTACCTCGGGATCCCGAAGAGTAACTAACGGTGTTTCTGCATTCGGGAAAATACTGCATAAAGCGTAGGGACGAAAAGCATAGTAATAAAGGTTGAGACCGATAGACCGCTAATCATCGTAATGCCTAAGGGCTGCCACACCTCAGAGCCCTCACCCCTCAATATAGCCAAGGGCAGAAGGCCTACAAGGGTCGTAATTGTGGTCATTAAAACCGGCCTTAATCTATCCCTACCTCCGAGTGTAATTGCCTCAAGTATAGAATACCCTCTCTGGCGCAGGATACCTATATAACTTATAAGAACTATAGCATTATTTACCACGATGCCCATAAGCATAACAATACCCAGAAATGTAATGACGCTTAATGTTGTTCTGGTTAAAAACAAGCCCAATAATACACCTGTAAATGTAAATGGAACAGCAAACGTAACAATAAATGGGTCTAATAAGGATTCAAACTGGGCAGCCATTATCATATAGACGAGCATAATTCCCAAGATAAGTAAGAGGGTTAGATTTCTGAATGCTTTTGCCTGTTCCTCCGCCTCGCCGCCGAAATTTATCATTATATCCTGCGGCAGGGTTATCTTTTGCAACTCCCTCTTTATATCCTCTCTTACCTTCCCCACAGAACGCTTATAGACATTACATTCCACTCTCAACACCCTCTCCCTATTCTGGCGTTCAATCTCAACAGGACCTGCCACCTCATAAACCCTAGCAAAGTTATTTAATCTTATCTGTTTTCCTGTAAGTGAAGAAACAATTGATAAACTCTCAATATCTTCTATTTTTGAACGAGAAGGTTCCTCCAGCCTTACATAGATATCATAGGTTTCACCTCTCTCCCGATACTTGGTGGCAGTTGAACCCTCAACAAATGTCTTAATAGTTGAGGCTATAGTGTTCATATTTAAACCTAGAAGGCTCGCCCTTTCTCTGTCCACTTCTATTTTTAACTCAGGGCGGTTTATTTCCCTTGAAATACTAACATCAACTGCTCCAGGGATTTCTTCTATAATCTTTTTTATCCTCCCTGCCAAGGCATTGGTTTCTTCAAATGAATGTCCGATAATCTCTAATTGAATTGCCTTACCTCCCATACCGGTAATCAGCCTGCCCATGGGATTGCCCGTTGTTACATCGGTCTTTAATACGCCAGGGATACGTTGTATCTCCTTCCTAACTATCTGACCTAGCTCAAATACAGAACGCTTTCTTTCCTTCTTAGGCACAAGCTTTGCTCCGGCTACCACAATATGCTCACCTGAGGAGCCAGCCCCCATTGCTCTGCCTACCCCCGGCGTTGTACCGGGTCTAGCAAAAATAAGCCTTCTCTCCGGCACGTATTTCTCAAAGATATCCTCTATCCTCCTTGCCACCTTATCTGTCTCTTCCAGTCTTGTACCTAGTGTGAGGTTAACTGTTATGCGGATATCGCCTGTGTCTTCTTCGGGGATAAATTCGTTACCTATAAAGCGTGTTGAAAAGAGGCTTACCACAAATGCACCTAAGAATCCAAGAATAACTATCTTTTTATGGCCAAGGCACCAGCCAAGTGCCTTTGCGTAAAATTCTTCTAAACCCTTAAGCCATTTCTCCGAAATGTGATAGAACTTTTTAAATAATCTATTTTTCTGTCCATCGTCCATTGTCAATGGCCTATTGTCTGTCTTAATCTGTGAACTATCGACTGTTGACTGTGGACTGATTTTAAGCCATTTTGCGCAGAGCATTGGACTAAAAGTTACGGCAGTAAACAGAGACGCTAAAAGCGTAACTGTAACAATTACTGCCAACTCACCAAACATTATGCCAATCACCCCGGTTATAAATAACATAGGGAGAAACACAACAATAGTAGTAAAGGTTGAGGCAGAAATAGCTAAAAACATCTCGGATGTTCCAAATATTGCTGCCTCTTGAGGCCTCTGTCCTCTCTCTAAGTGACGGTAGATATTATCTACAACCACAATCGCATTATCCACTACCATACCAGAGGCAATTGCTAGAGAAGAAAGGCTAATCACATTTATAGTCTTACCGCTTAAGAAAAGATAGATAAAGGAGATTAAAAGCGAGAAAGGGATGGTAAGGGCAATTACCAAACTCCCGAAGATTTGCCGCAAGAAAAACCAGACCACCAAGATTACCAATACTATACCCAGCCAAACCGCGGATTTTAGGGAATCAAGAGCGTTTATAATATCTTTTGCGCTATCAAAAATAATAAATATTTTTACATCTCGAGGAAGATTTTTTTCTACCTCCTTTAGTCTATTCTTTATTTGTGTTGCCACCTCTACAGTGTTGGTTCCTGTCTGTTTCTGTATTGACATCATAAGTCCACTGCGTCTGTCAATTCTAACCTTCATAGTTATTTCT
Source organism: Candidatus Omnitrophota bacterium (assembly GCA_016867055.1). Next base: position 921 of record VGKN01000087.1, on the reverse strand, counting down.
TTAAAACTATCTTCAACCCGGGCTACGTCTTTAAGATAAACATATTTACCATTACGCTTACCTAAAATTACAAGATTTATCTCCTCGGGACTGCCAAACTCACCAGGTAAACGGATAAGATAATCGGTAAGTCCTGATTTTATACTCCCCAAGGGTTGCGTGATATTTTCTTGCTTTAAGGCATTGTTTATATCAAGTATAGAAAAACCATATCCCTCAAGGCGCTCGCGGTTTATCCAGATATTTATCTGCCTTTCTAACCCACCGAAGAGCTGAACCGTGCCTACCCCAGGAAGCTGTCTTAATGAATCTGCTACTTTTTTATCAATTAAATCATAAAGTTCGGGGTAGGTTTGTCCAGCGGTTATACCAATAAAAAGGATGGGCATCATCGCCGTGTTAAATTTAAAAATAAATGGGTTATCCATCTCTTCAGGTATGTCAGGAAGAAAGCGCTTTGCCAGTTCAATACGGTCGCGTATATCATTGGAGGCTTCATCAAGATCTGTCCCCCATTTAAACTTAAGTGTAATCAAAGATGCCCCTTCCAGGGAACGGGAAATGAGCTTCTCCAAGCCCGGGGTAGTTGCAAGTTGGTTCTCTAGAGACTCTGTTACTTTTATCTCTACATCCTCGGAGCTTGCGCCAGGATAAGAAGAAATTACGGTTATTGCCGGTGGTTCAATCTCAGGCATCATATCTATCCCTAACCTTGTTAAACTATAAAAGGCGAGAATAATGATTGCAGAGAAAATCATTAGATTTGTAGTCGGCCTCTTTACGCCAAATTCAGGTAAATTCACATTAACCTCGCTAGATTAGTTTATAGCCATGGACTGTTGGTTATTTCTTACCTCTACATTCACTTGGGCGCCATCATATAACCTTTGCTGACCCATAATAACTACAAGTTCTCCCTCC
>VGKN01000086.1 GCA_016867055.1 Candidatus Omnitrophota bacterium | reverse complement strand
TTAAGAAACTGTAAAATATCTACATTAGTACTTCCAGTGGCCTCTTGAAATTTTTTTAGTAATTCATTATCTAAATCTGGAATATCTACATTAAAAGAAGGTTCACCTTCAAACCGAATAGCTCCCTTGGCGTATTTAAGTCTAATTATTTCTTGGGCTGTTAGTTTATTATTATGTCTACCGCGCCTTAAATATGTATCTCCGCGACGCAAAGAATGAACGTCAGTACTTCTCTCAATAACCAATGCTAACAACTCATCTTTGTTCCCTGCAACATTAGTAATAGAAATTCTATGTTGACCTATCTTGGGTAAAGGTGGAGTTATTTCCTTAGGAATTAAGTTTATAACGTCTGAAATATTGTCTGGCCCCTCGCTTATTCCTATTAACCGCGCTTCTTTCGGTGCCTTTTCTGGATCCTCCAGACCCAATATCAAGGTGCCACCTTCGGCATTAGCAAAAGCAACAATTGTTTCTAAAATCTTGTAGGGCTCGATGAGCGCTCTTTTGCATTCAAAAACCTGCCATTCTTTATAATCTAAAATTATTTGGACTATGTCTTTCTCGGGCATTTAGCTATACTCTATCTTTTTTTAAATATTTCATAACTATCCAAGCAACTATTAATTGAGGTTTATTCAATACCCTTCTCCTATTCTTTGTCACTCCTTGATTCTAATATTTCCGCAGTTCCATAATACTGTTGAGGTAATGGCCTTCCCATAAAGTTCATATGTCGAGTCATAACAGCTAGAAATTTATTTGAGTTTTCTTCATATTTTGGGAATACTGTAATAATACTAAAACCACTAGCAAAGATATCTTCAATAAAAGTGATGCCTCCTGCATTAGATAAAACAGTGACGTCAGTAGCTCCTTGATTACCTATTAATCTTGCTGTTCCATTTTTTATATCAATTGAATCATAAATTGAATAAGATTCTTCCTTTTTGGGATTCCATTCTACATTAGTTTCTATTTCCAATTTACCCTTTTCCCAGTTTGCATTTATCCCTTTGCCCCAATAACACTTTATCGTTTTTGCGCCTAATAATTCTTTAAATGGGTTTTCTTCTGCTATCGAAATTGTCGATAAACAGAATACTAAAAAGAAAGAAAATATTATGTTTCTCATCTTTTACTCCTTATCTTTTATCTGCTGGTGTAAAATCTCTTTTAAGAAATTCATATAAAGCAGAAGCAGGTGAAAGAGAAAGACTCTGTCCAGCTTTTATTCCATCTTTAATACCATTACCAAAGTACCTTTCCAATTCCTTTTTTAAATCATCGCGTTCTTTGGAGGTAATAGTAAGATAACTTAAATGACCTTCTTTGTCTGGCTGGTCGCTTACTAATGCGTAGGTAGCCATTATTGAAGCGTCCATACACAGTTTTAATATTTCATCTCTACCCGCTGTCAGTTTACTACCCTCGCTCATCATTTTACCCGCGTCAGGATTTTTCATTGTTTCTGGAGAATATATAGTTTCAAGATATTTTATTGTATCCTGATAATTGTTTGAAAGTAGACCTAATGCTACTAGCATAGCTTGCGAAGATTCTTTAATGGTTTCATTCTTTGAAGTTAGGTACTTGTTCAAAAAAATCTTTGCTTCCTCTATATCAGAAATGGCCGTTCGAAACCCTTTCATCATTTGCATTGTTAAATAGACCTCATCAGTTTCATTAAGGAGTTCGCCCTTCGTTTTGAACCTATCTACAGAGGAATGAATAAGGCTTGCAACTTGAATTAAATCTTTAATGAAGAAGTATGGTTCGGAAGGACTATCAACCGCAAATGTATTCGTAGGGAAAAGTATGGATAGGCATATAATACTAACCAAGCAGAATTTTATAAAATTAGTCATTTCATTTCTCCTTTAACAAACAAATCTGTTCTTTATATATAATAGAAAAATTAATAATGTTATTCTTTTATTAATTCATCAATGCTAATACTCAAAGCTCTTGCTATTTTAGAAACTGCCTGAACCGATGGCTTTTTAATTACTCCTGTTTCAATTTTTGTCAAAGTAGTATAGGGAATATCTGCGAGTCTAGCGAGTTTATCTTGAGTTAATTTTCTTTTCTTTCTTACTTTCTTAATATTTTCTCCTAGCATAAAAACTCCTTGACAATATTTCCATATACTGCTATCATTATTAAGCGCCCATTATTACAACTGCTATTATACTACAAAAAACATTCATTTCAACCAAAATTCGCCATAGATATAGGGGGCGGGCGTGGGTGCGGGCACGCCCGCCCCTCAAAGTTGTTCGCTTCTTTTAAAAAATTGTCTTTTTTCTTCCCCCTCTCCTTATTCGTCTATATCATCTTGTTATATAAGGAGAGGGGGACATTTAGGGGGAGAGGATTAAAAGCCCTCTGCAAGAGTCGCCGAGCCCTCTGTGGGAGGGCGTCCTGTTGCTATTTAGGGACTCGGGGGCGGAGAAAGGGAGGGCATAAAGCGAGTTTCATTTACGTGTATCCGAGCGCTATAACACGCATTGCTCGGGAGATAAGCAAAAACTTTTGGCACAAGCGCTGAGGGCGAGTTTAGATAGATAAACTTTTCTTAAAATATATTCTGATTCCGTCGCATAAGCCCCGCCACTGTTTCTTACCTAAGGCGAGAATCCAAAAAGGGGTGTTAGGGAACAAATGTTCGCACGTATAAGTGCGAACATGCTTATGAGTACCGCCGAGAAGGTGAGAAGGTATATCGTTTCCATTTATTGGAGTATCAAGCATTTTTACGGAAGGAAAATTTCATAATAAAATTTGGAGGACAAATGATTACTCTGCAGGGTGTTAGATTAAATCAAAAAGGATATATAAAAAGCCGTGCATTTTAAAGTATGTGCGATTATAACTTATTGAAATTATTATAGTTGACAAAATAAAAGAATTATGTATAATATATTATACATAAATGGAAATATAAAAAGGAGTAAGCTTTGGTAAAATATCAAAACGGATTCAGCAATATCGAGTTAGAAACAATACTGGAACCTTACAATTCCTGGTGGAAAACTCCTCAGTTCGAGACAAAAATTTTTAAAAGGCCGATTTTCTATAAAGTATATAAAGACCTCTTCACTTTAAAGCAAATAATTTCTTTAACAGGTCCCAGAAGAGTCGGTAAGACTACTCTCTTAAAACAAATAATAAAAGATTTGATTCATGTAGACCATATAGAGCCAGCACGGATAGTTTATTTTTCTTTTGATGATCCACTTATGGTAGAGACGTATATTAGAGAAAAGTTTTTTGATAATTTAATAAGATGGGCTGATACAAAACTCAAAGATAAAACAGTTTATTTCTTTTTAGATGAAATTCAAAGATTTGAAAAGTGGGAATTATATCTAAAGAAATACTATGATTTAGGATTTCCTTGTCGGTTTTTAATATCTGGTTTTGCCTCATCCCCAATTTTTAAAAAAAGCAGAGAGAGTCTATTAGGGCGAATTAAAGATTATCATCTACTGCCATTTTCTTTTAAAGAATTTGTATATTTTAATAAAAGTGATAATAAAGAATTATTAGATTTTGTCAATGCAGCAACTGATTTTGGATATAAGTTACAACGGGGAACTCTAATTGATTGGCAGAAGATAGGGCCTCTCCCACTAGAAGTTTCTCCGCCCAATTTCTCTGAACTTAATAATTTGCTTGATAAATATTTTATTGAAGGCGGCTTTCCTGAGGCATGGGAGTTTCCAGATATTGTAAAAAAACAAGAGTACCTTTTTGATAACCAAATTCAGAAAGTAATATTTGAAGATTTGGTAATAGCTACTGAATTCAGGAAACCGGAAAACATAAAGAGATTTTACCTCTCATTAATAGAACAACCAGGACAGGAAATAAACTTAGAAAAAGCGTCTGAAAAAATTGGCGTAAGCAGAGTAATGCTTGAGAAATATTTACCACTTTTAGAAATGACAGATTTGGTTAAAAGCATACCAAAATTTTCAAGAAGACCTCTTAAGTTTAGACGGGGTAGTGTTAAATGCTATTTGGTTGATTTGGCTTTACGTAATGCAATATTAAAATTAGGAAATAAACTTTTGGAAGATAATACCATGCTTGGTTTTTATGCAGAGAATTTAGTTTTTAATGCTCTTAGGAACTTTGAAGGAATTATAGAATTGAGTTTTTATAAAGAGAAAAATAGGGATATAGATTTTATAGTTAGTTTAGGAGGTAAACGATATTTGCCAGTTGAAGTTAAATATCGAGAAGAAATAGATGATGTAGCTTCTATAAAGCATTTTATAGAAAAGTATAATCAAAAATTTGGTATAGTTGTAACGAAAAATTTCATCCAAAATAAAGAAGAAAATAAATTGTTATTTATTCCTTTATCAGTTTTTCTTCTATTTTTTTAAATTTCAACCAATTTTCACCTGACATATAGGGGCGGGCGTGCCCGCACCACGCCCGCCCCTTGAGGTTGTTGTGTTTGGGTTTACTTTTTGAAAAATTTTGTCTTTTTCTTTCCACCTCTCCCTGAGGAGAGAGGGAAGATCTCTCTCTTAGAGATTTAAGGGGGAGAGGTTACGCTTTTCCGCTGCCGTCCCCCAGAAGGACGGCACGTTTAGCGGAAGAGGAGGTATAAAGCGAGCCTCTATTTATGAAGTATCCGAGCGCTATAACAAGCATTGCTCGGGAAGTAACGATAACCTTTCGGCACAAGCGCTAAGCGCGAGTCTTGTTCAGGTAGATAATTTTTGAGAATAAAACATTCTGATTTCGTCGCATGAGCGCCGCCAATGTTTCTTGCTGAAGGTGAGAACCCAAAAAACGGCTTTTTTGAGCCGTTTTTGGTTTTATGATAATATAAAACAGTTGACAATAGTTTAATTTCTGTGGTAGAGTTTAACAACCTATGAGGTTTTATAGAGCCATTCTTTTCACTTCAATTATATCAATTTTTTTAATCATAAATGTCCCTTCTGGATTTTCAAAGGAATTTGAGAAACAGAAAATCTAAAAGAGGAGATTCATGCCCTAAATCTGATAAATAGACCGTATCTGGATAGGGAACAGATGGGATTTATACTGGATAAAGCCAGAGCGCTTTCCGATACAGATTTTTCCTTAAAGAAAGGGGAGTTCGCCAAAAATTTTAAGATAGACCTATTGCCAAAAAAATTCCTATTGATATAACGGTAAAGAATCATAAAGTATTTATTAAATCCTGCAGATATACTTATTCTTAAGGAAATTAGCATTAACGAAAAAGGAATAAAAATACCATATAAATAAGTAATTTTTTAAGGAGGTGAGTTAAATGAAGTATTGTTTAACATCGGCAGTTATCGCCGCGTTTTTACTAATCCCTTTTGTTGATATTCAAGCCGTTGACAGAGGAGATAATAGAGAACTCCAGGAGATTTTAGAATGGTGGCCAACGGATGCTAATCCAGGGCCTGTAAAGGATGAAGAGCGCGGAGGACACTGGTGGTGGCCGAATAAGGCCGGGCAAATAAAACCATGGGGAAATAGAGGATATGTTTATGTAAAAGGCGGTTACACCACGAAACCTTCGGAAAGTGAGATTGAAGAAGCCCGAAAGGCTGAAGAAAAGGCAAGTAAGGCTAAGGAAATAGAAAGGGTTAAAAGGGCAAAGGAGGAGGCTGCTAGAATTAAGAAGGCAAAAGAACTTGAAGGAGCCGCACGGCTTAAGAAAGCTCAAGAAGAAGCTGAACGAATTAGAAAGACCCAGGAGCTTGAGGAAGCCAAAAGAGCCAAGGAATTAGAAGAAGCCCAAAAAGCAAAAGCAGAAGAGACTGCTCGGATTAAAAAAGCCCAAGAGCTTGAAGAAGCTAAGCTCGCACAGAAAAAGGATAAAAAGACCGAAATTTACGATACGATTGTTTCCGACAAGGATAATGTTTTGCTGGTAACAGATTTTAGCTCCGGCACTAAAAGGGTATTTGGTGGTTTTGCTGGGGAGTTTGGGACCTGGGAACATGACCCAAAGGATGAGACGCAGTTTTGCAGGATGGGAATCGGCGAAACATTAGACAGGTTTGGCAAGCCAGACTATTTTGTGAGGCTAAATTATGATGTGGACTCTCCAAGGCCTGCGTTTAATGGATTCTGGATGAAACTCAATGATTTAGATGTTACGCCATATGAATATGTCAGTTTTCTGGTAAAGGGAGAGGATAAATTTACGACTCAGTTTAAGATAGAGTTAAAGAATAGAAAAGGGGAAAGGGTAGTATATTTTATAAGTGGCATAACTCCTGATTGGCAAAGAATAATGGTTCCGCTTGATAAATTAAAAAAGGTCAACGCTATTACAGACTGGACCGATATGACAGAATTTGTCATAGTTTTTGATGATATATTAGCAACTGAGAAGGTGGGAACAATATGTATAGATGATTTAAATTTTGCAAAGTTCGGCTGGGAAAAAGTTGAAAGAAGGAGGGTAAGATGAAATCTAATAATGCGGTTTCTTTGCTTTTTATATTTCTTCCTGCCCTGTTTATTGTAGGAACTGAATGTAGTTTTGCCCAGGCAATTTCTTATAAAGCAGAAAACTTTAGTATTCTGGTAGATGATTTTGATAAGGGCATAACGTATAATTTGCTCGGCGGAAAGAATCAAGGAGATGAGGAATTACCCGGCGGATGTGTTCCTTCATTTACAACTCCTCCTGTATCAACAAGAGGATTAACAGGGCGTTCCCTTAAGCTCGATTATAATGTAACCATAAAGGGCAGCTTCTCTTTCTACTATACCTTTCTTGGCGCACAACAGGGCGAGACAAGGAGTATAATTCCTTTAAATCTTAAGGATTACGATT
>VGKN01000085.1 GCA_016867055.1 Candidatus Omnitrophota bacterium | reverse complement strand
TACTCCTAAGAGGTGGATGTTGAATACCATGCTCTTGACAATAATATTTGCCTTCACCATACACCGCCTGCGAAGAAGCAGTAATAATCTTTTTGATATCAAGTCTTTTGTTACGTATAATCTCAAACATTTTGGCACTGCCAAGAGCGTTGACATCGGTCATCTTAGCAATTTCCGGGGCAAATCCACCATAGGCCGCCTCATGAAAAATGATATCAATTCCTTTAAGGGCTAACTCTAAGTCCTTTTCATTTCTCATATCGCCCTTTATAAATTCTGCCTCCTTTGGAATCCACGAAGGTTTTCCCTCTAGGTGGGTTTGGGGTTCCAAATTGTCAAATATTCTTACCTCATATCCTTTTTTTAAAAGCAGGTCTACAATATGCGAACCTATAAGACCAGCTCCACCAGTCACCAATGCCTTCACATGGCCTCCCCGATTTTATTGGTTCTCTTGTTTGAAATCAAGGGTTTAAAATTTGTGAGATAATTTGAGAGTAGGGTTACATATACGGCTCCCAAAGATATGGCCTTTTAAAAAACCCAGGGGCACATTTTAATTTATCAACAGAATTAATAACTCTTGCGGGATTCCCTGCAACCACTGTATTATTTGGCACATCCTTAGTCACAACAGAACCTGCTCCTACAAGACTATCAAAACCAATAGTTACGCCAGGAAGTATAGTGCAGTTTGCACCTATCCGTGCCCTATCCAAAACCATTGCTCCCTTGAGACAATCTTTATATCGTGGGCAATTCATAGGATGAGGGTCATCGGTAAAAACTGTATTTGGTCCTATAAACACGTGGTTTCCAATATTACACATTTCAACAAAACATCCTGAATGAATCCTTGTATGATGGCCAATCACATTGTCAAACTCAATAGCAGAATTAGTACCTATACTTACATGGTCTCCAATTTTGTTACCCTCTCTTATGGAAACACCTTGACCGCTCTGAAAATAACTTCCGATTTCGTTTCCCAGATAAATTGTAGTAAAAGGCCTTATAATACTATTTTCTCCGATGGTTAAATAAAATCCACCCTTTTCATCTCTGGGAGTTTTACCCAGCACACACGGACCATACACCTTAGAGCCTTTCCCTATATTTACGTTTGGATAGATTATACTTTCACCTTCAAAAACAACACCTTTTAAATTTCTGCGCTTAACTGAATTTTTCATATCGGTTCCCAGTGTTCTTTTTTCTTTATAGACCTTTGAGAAGCCTCAATCATCTTGGTTACCCTTAAACCAGAATAACCATCTGTTATAGGCGACTTTCTTAATTTAACACAATCTATAAAATGCTCGCAAGCAACACTTAAAGCCTCTTTCGTATCAATCTTTGGCGAATAAATATCGCCCGTGCGATAGCTAACCAAGGTCTGATATATGTTTTCTTTTTTCTTCTGATTTATTGTCACTCCGCGGTCAAAAACCTTCACCTTTTCGCTGGGTTCCATATCGTTATACAAAATCATCTTTTCGCTCCCGCAAACCAAAATCTGACGTATTTTAACTGGAGCCAACCAGTTAAAGTGGAAGTGCGCCAACATATCGCTATCAAATTTTACACTGAGATACGCTATATTCTCTATATCATTGTTGTAGTGGCCGACTCCCGTGGCATAAATTCCTACAGGGGTTTTCTCCAATAGATAATCCATAATTGATAGGTCATGAGGAGCAAGATCCCATACTACATTGACATCGTGTTGGAAAAGACCCAGATTTATACGAACCGAATCAAAATATAGTATCCTTCCAAGTGCATTGCTTTTGATAATCTCTTTAATCTTCCTGATAGCACCTGTATAAATAAAGGTATGGTCAACGAATATTATACGCTTACGTTTCTCCGCTTCCTTAATCAAAATCTGAGCCTCCTTTACGCTAGTAGTCATAGGTTTTTCTATCCACACATCCTTTCCTGCATTTAGGGCTTTTATCGCTATAGGAAAATGAGTAGAAACGGGGGTAGCGATAACAATAACATCTACATCGGGACTATCAATTATTTTTTGGTATTCTCTTGTAACTTCTAAAAAAGGATAAAGACGTTGAATGTACCTAAGTCGGTTGGCATCAATATCGCAACAGAATTTTACGTAGCAGTCATCTACAGCGCTAAAATTCCTCACAAGGTTAGGACCCCAGTAACCACAGCCAATGATACCTATCTTAATGGATGGTTCTCTCTTTCCCATATTAACTCCTTCTTAGCTATAAGACAATATGTTATAGAGAAATACTTCAGTACAGAATCGCAGAGAACAAAGTGTATTTTTTTTATGGAATTATGAAACCAAATCCAGAGGCGCGTTGAAAATGGCTCAAAAATTGGAAAGGGTACAAAGAGAAGCGCGAATGTTTTTATAACCCTAAGGCCTGAGCTTTTAAGCAATTGTTCCCATTTCCATGGAAATGAATTTTTAAATTCTTCGAAAAAAGACAGTTTGCCGTTTCTATCTTTCCAATCGCCATGCGGCACGGGAAATGGAAAGGAGGGATAATTTTTCCTAAAGGAAGACCAAATGCTAGCTAAATTTCTATTTGAATTATTGTAACTTTTCGAAAATATATTTGCATCTTTTGGTTTTCTTTTAAAAAACTTTATGCATACTATATCAAATATCCTCTTTATAATATATAAATAAAGATGGGTGAATAGAAAAAAATCTGTTATAAAATTTGGAACCCCTACTACAACCACTCCTCCTGGACATAGAGCATAGAATATTTCCTCTACAGCCTTCTTTTTGTCCTCAATGTGCTCAAGGGCTGAATTGATAAGGATAAAATCAAAGGAATTAGGTTTAAACGAAAGCATAGTAGCAGAGCATGCAACAAACCTTACATTGCTTCTGTTCAAATACTTGTTTAAGTCCTTTGCCAATGCCATACCCATTGTATGCGTCTTTTGATCAAAATGATAAAGGTCTGTCGCAACAAGCCTCTTGGCAAAACAACTCAATAAGGCTGACTGAAAGCCATTTCCGCAGCCTATCTCAAGACAGATACCGCCTGTCTTAGGGATAACCTTTTTGAATATATTTTCCATTTCTATCTTTTTATATAAAAAGTGGGCTGGAAAATTCTCTTTATCTTTTAATTCCTTAGAAGCGATTCTGTACAATCTTTCAATTTCTGTAAGCTTCATCCTTTATAAAATCCACATTTTTTGTTATGCTTTCACTGTTTTCTAAAATTATCTCTTTCATTGTTGAAACGATATTTTGACGGAGAGAACTATTGCTTAACAGATGTATTATATTTTCGCTAAGTTCGCTGGCATTTCTTGTTTCTAAACCACACCATACAGCCAGAAGCCTATCGGTAATCTCCCTAAATTGCTCCATATGTGGACCAAAAAAGATGGGTTTAAAATGCAAAAGGGGTTCAATAATGTTTTGGCCAAATCCGCAAGGATTGCGAAGCACAAAACTACCACCCACGACAATCATAGTGGATAAGGCGTATAAATACATAAGTTCTCCAAATGTATCTACAATAATTACCTCTTCTGGTTTAATATCTTTTTTTAAAATTTTACTCCTTAATATATAGGGATAATTATAGAAATTAAGGGCTTTTATAATATTTGGAATGAAGTGATTGTATCTGGGAACTATAATCAGTCTCACCTTAATATTTTTTTGTTTAAGCAAATGATATGTTTCTATAATCAATTTCTCTTCTTGAGAGTGAATGCTTCCTGCTACAAGAATAAATTCGCTCTCTTTAATCTGCAAATCATTTTTTAATTGGCGAACCTCATTCTCTGAAACTGACAAAAATTGGGTGTCAAACTTTAAGTTTCCGGTTATGAAAATTTTTTCTTTATTTATTCCAGCCCGAATAAGACACTCGTAATCTAACTTAGACTTTACAAGGATATAATCAAGGTTTTTAAAAGGATTAAGAAAAAAATAACGGCGATAGAAATAATGATTATGGAGTAACCATTTGTCTCTCATAAGCGCACTGACTAAAATAGTCTTTATATTCATCCTGCGTGCCTGCTTAACTAAGATCGGAAGATACGCCCCCTCCACAAAAATAACAAGTTGTGGTTTTATCTTCTTAAGCACCCTCTTTACAACCCATTTTAAATCCCATGGAGAGTCAAATACATAATCCAACCCTTCAATATTTCTCTTTGCAAACTTCATGGAATAGTCATTGTTGGTTGATAATATTATATTGAGGCCGGGTAAACTTTCCTTTAATAATTTACAGAATGTAACAATCTGAGTTACCTCTCCACCAGAGAGGGCATCTATCCATATAGTTTTTTTACCTGATACCTTCTCGACAAGTTTCTGGGGTATAAAACCCCATCTATTAAAAAATAAAACCCTGTTATAATCGTGCTTATTATTACAGAACAAAACTCTCTTAACAAAAGTGAAAGGTGCATAAAAATAGGGCTCTGCAGAATAACGTATATGGCTTAATAAACCAGAAAATGAATTTCTAAACAATGCAACCTCTCATTTTCTCATTTTTATTACCTTGCAGGGAACTCCAACTGCCACAGCATTGGCAGGTATATCTCTGGTAACAACTGAGCCTGCTCCCACTACTGCACCCTCGCCTATAGTAACCCCTTTTAACACAACAGAACTGCTCCCTATCCAGGCATTTCTTTTAATGGTAATCGGAGAGGTTTTTATTCCCTTAATCTCATCTAACTTTCTTATAGGTAAATCACTTTTTTCTTCAATATTATGGTCGCTATCAACTATATGAACAAATGGTGCCAAGATTACACCGTCCTCTAAGACAATCTTAGAAGAAGCCTGTAAAAAACAAAAACGGGATATAGTACAACTGTTCCCTACAATAATTTCGCCCTTCGGACCAACTTTAAATAAAACGTATTTTGCGAAATTATTTCTACTGCCTAACTTTATTTTTCCACCATTATGGAAAATTGTCTCTACCCTGCCGTAGTAAAAATTGTCTCTGCCAACTCTTACACCTCTAAGTATTAATTCTACGCGGCATATCCCATTGCGCACTCTATAAAAAAGATAACACAAAAGTTTTATCAGGCCATCTTCGGCAAGTATTTGATATAACCTATGAATTTTACTAAACATAAATTTTGGTCGCTTAGAGAAGTTAGCTTGAAATTCTGGGGTAATCATTACCTTACAAAGCCAATGGTGGTCAAAAACACCGCAGGCAACATAGCGTTAGAAATTGCAAAATCTCTAACGGGGTTTACTCCCTTGCGCCCTTCTGTTTTATGTGGCTGTTTATTTCTTTAAGCTCTGGTTTAGACTTAATCAGTACGATTATCTCTTTAAGTCCAAAATACGGGTTTTTAGGATATAATTCTTCGCACACTCTACGGATAAGCTCAAGGTCTTCCTGGGTATCAAGGCATAACCTTAAGTCAGGCATATGCCATTCAGGCGGAGCTTCTACATTAAGAAGCTTATAACGCTTTGGATTCTCATAGAAATCAAGGGTAACATGCTCTCTAATAAAAGGATCATGATTGTTATTTGCAATTGACCCAAGCAAATCTGTGCCAAAGACTTCAACAACTTGTCCACGGGGAAATGTAGGTTTTATGTTGTTACATGCAAAATCAGGTTTTTCTGTAATATATTTTTTAACAACATAGTCAATTATAGAAGGATCTATAAGGGGCCTATCTCCATTTATCATAACAGTTACATCGGTATGAATAGACCTAGCAGCTTTTGTAACGCGGTCAAGCACATCATCTTCGCTGCCCGCAAATGAGTTAACGCCGCAACTCTTTGCAAGTGCAAGTATTACCTCATCTTCCTTCTTTACGGAAGTTGCCACTACAATATCTTCAATAAACTTAGAATGTTTTACTCTTTCTATCAGATGTTGAAGCAGTGGCTTTCCCATAACCTCCCTTAATGCCTTTCCAGGCAATCTGGATGAGCCCATCCGCGATACTATGACTGCTGAGATTTTCACCTCGTTAGAACCTCCGGATAGTTTAAGAATTGATATAATCTTCTATAATATAAATATCTGTAACAATTCTGCGTTTACCGCTCTTTAAAGTGCATGGCGAAAAAGTCCTAACAGGGTTCATATGTTTTCCTTTCCAATTAGCCATGACCAATCTCCATCCTCGCTTACCTTGTTGATTTCGCATCTGCGACATAAGGATATTTCATCCATCCTCATCTGACTATGAAGATTACGAACTCTGTTTAATTTTTTGCTTCTCCATATTTTTAATAAACTTTTTTTATAAATACTGCCTAAGGACATCTCCGCCTTATAATCACCGCAACACATTACTACCTCACCATTCCATAGCACTGCCAGTCTCTGCCACAACTGCCTGCAAGGAAGGCTTTTTGTTGGAATGTTTGAGAGTCTGCGTCTATCATAACCCGTAGTTATTGGTTTTTTATACCTTATAAGATTAATTCTGTTTACTATTCTCTTCCAATGTATTACAAAATCTATCACTTCATCTTTTGTCGCCTTAAAACACACCATCTGAATTCTGACAATGGGTTTCTTCATACCTATAGAATCTCTGATTTTAATAAGGTTTTTGATATTTTGTGTAACAATTCTATAATCAGAACCTATCCTTATCATATTATAAGTGGCAGGACGCAGACCATCCAGAGAAAATATAATCCTGTCAGTTCCCGCCTTAACCAGTTGTTTCGCCAGCGCCTTGTCTAAAAGAAGGCCGTTTGTATTAAATTGAATTTCCATAATGCCTTTTTCTTTAGCATACTTTACCATCTTGGGAAGCTCCGGATGCAGAGTTGTTTCTCCCCTAAAACCTATTTTAATGGAAGGAACTTTGTGTAGACTTG
>VGKN01000084.1 GCA_016867055.1 Candidatus Omnitrophota bacterium | reverse complement strand
TATGCTTCCACATAAAGAGTGCCACCTAGAATTTGATCCATATATTCTCGGTACTCAACTGATGCACTAGGGACAGCTATGAGAATAGTAGCTGGCAGATAAATTTGCTCAAAAAAATCTCTGAGGGCTTGTTCTTTATCTGATTTTCCCAGGTGAGAGCCCCATTGAGGAGGTAATGAAGAGAATTCAATCCGAAACAAGCTACAAAAATCGTCTGTGAAACTCACTGCATTTGCAGCATCTGCAATTTTTCCACCGAGACTTCTATCTACAGGAATAGGAACCTTATAAACTCGAGAGGGAGAAGAGTAAATCTTTTCTTTTATTCCCACCGCCCTTCCTTTGTTCATCTTGAGAGCTAACTTACTAAACGCATCCCTTCTTTCATCAATAATCCTTAGATAATCCCGTGCCTCAGTATCATTAGGATTTATTTCTATTGCCTTTTTCAGATCTGAGGAGGCTTGAGTAAAATTATTCTTATACACATTGGCAATCCCTCGCTTACTATAGGCCCTTACGTCATTAGGGTCGATTTCTATTACCTTATTAAAATCTGAAACGGCCAAGTCGTATTTATTTTTATTAAGATAAGCTAATCCTCGTTCAAAATACGCAGAAGCAAATTTAGGGTCAATCTCGATAGCCTTATTATAATCAGAGATGGCTTGTTCATAATTGCCATTATTATCATAAAGATTCCCTCGCACAATGTATGCTGGAACGAATTTAGGATTAATTTCTATTACTTTGTTAAAGTCTGAGAGGGCTTCTCCAAAGTTGCCATTTGTTCCATGTGCTATTCCACGAGCAAAGTAACCCTTGAGACTGCTAGGATTCATTTGAATAGCTTTAGTAAACTCCATAATCGCCTCACTAACCTTTCCTTCCTTCATATAGGTTGTGCCCTTATTCAATACTTCTTCAGCGCTCTGAGCGTAGACACAGCGATTCGCTATGACAAGTAATATTACTAAAACTAATGCGACACTTAATCTTAGGTTGATTTTTTTATTAAAAATCATTGTTTTCTCCTCTTCCCCTTCAATTATACTACTTCCATTTCAAAATGGGGATTACTTAACCTGCTTTTTTACTTTGGAGCGGGTGACTTATTCCTTTGTGTTTCCCACCATTTTAAATATTCCTCTGCCATTTCTTCCTGGTTTTCAGGTTTACAAAAGTAAAGGTTGCTACATAATGGGGGATAATGTTCTCCTCTATAATATGAGATTAGACACATTGCCTCTATACCAACAGTGGATTGTTGAGTAGGATAATAAGAACTAAGCAGGCTAACAACTGCTGAGGCTGGTTGTTTAGAATTTATATATTTCATCAATTCAGCCACATCTTCTTTTGTAACCCAATCTTTCGGTGGCATATTTATTATACTTACAAAACTACTAGGGTTTGTTGCTAAAAATCTAAGGAATTCATATGGCTTAAGATTATAAAAATCTACTCCAAGGCGTTTTCCTAAAACAGTTCTTTTTCCAGCAATAACTGTATCAACAGTAATAGGGCGTTCTTCTTTGACAATTTTTTCATATTTTTCTTTAGAAAGAGGTTCTAAGTCTTGATAGAATGCTCGGCAAGTTAAAAACAAAATTGCTATTAGAGATATCGTCGCTCTAACCGACACCTTCTTCTCCATCATCCTTTCAATCGTGTGCGACAAAGTCTTTTACTAATATCCAGTGCCATATACTTAAATAATTGTCACCTTTTAACTTCTCAGGCGGCTCGGTTCCATCTATAATAAAGACTGTTTCTTTTCGAGGCTCTACTACCACTTCAGCGCAGCATGAACCATCTCCAATTTTAATAAACATTCTGTTTAACTTAGAGAGCGAAATTTCACTACGTGACAGTCTATTATCACTTGAAACCACCCGAATGCTCTCGTATTTTGTAAAAAGTTCTTTTAAAGACGGGGACAAATCTTGGATGATATTCGCGTTGGTCAACTTTGCCTCGACACACTCAAATCTTTGCGTATCAACAAGTTTAGCCAACGCAAGCCTCTTTGCTTCTTCAAAAGGCAATAATTGTATCTCTTTTATTTTATTATGCATAGGTTCAAATTTTTGAAGTTCTTTAGCGGCTGATTTAAAAATTAAACGTAAAACCGTCATCCACAAAAAAGGCAATACAACAAGACTAACAATGAATGCAATTGCATAACGTGCTCCGAATTTAAATCCGTTTGAGAAATAAGCAATCACATGAGCAAACATTGCTATGCTGAGAAACGTTTTCAAATCAGGGATATCAATTTTGTTACCCATATTTTCGTCTCTTTTATCCTAACTATACCACTTCCATTTCAAAATGGCTTACTTTCCCGCCCAAGAAAAATAGGGACATATTCCATTTTAACCCTGTTTAATTCTCTTTTTATCTACATTCCCAACAATTTTATTCTCTTAAACCAAACAAACCAAGACCTTATCTTTTAGAGATTTGGCATAAAAACACGTATTTATCTTGCTTTTCTTGGTAGCCGTGGATTTAAACATTTTGGTTAATAGAGACGGGTGCCTATCTTCTCCTCAAACGGTTGGGCTATTATTCTGCCGATACAAATTTGTTTCCCTTATCGCCCCATTCCTCTAAGCCGCCTTTGTAATCAAGCACCTTATATCCAAAACTTGAGAGTAATTTTGCTGCGGCTGTGCTGGCTTGACAACTGAAACTGGCGCAGTAAACTATAACCCTTACATTTTTACTAATTCTCTTTTCAGCGCTGAAACTATTTATCTCGCCTAATGGAAAAGACTTGGCGCCTGGGATATGCCTATTATTAAAACTTTCAGTAGATAACACATCAAGGAGAACATAAACCTCTTTGGAATTCCTTATTTTCACAAATTCTTCGTAGGTTATCTCTTTAATCCCATATCCTGTCACTTTTGCATTTTGATAAATCTCGTCAAATACGCTTTGTTGTATCTCTTTACATCCAATAAGGGCGACTAAAATTATAATCCCAACTATCAATGTTAAATACTTTTTCATAAATCTCCTTGTGTAAGTGTATCTTGATATGATTTGGTGTTATGAATTTAGGGATGCAATTAAAAATTTAATTAAGTATGCAGCTTTTGTCCCGTCCTTTAAATTTAACTTCCTTTACCTCGTTAGAAATCCCACAGCGTGGGACGCTATTTCTAACGGGGTTTACCTGTGAAACGTATTCTCAAACCCCGCTCCTGCACGCAAGGGCAGGGTGGAATTTATCCTATTAAGTTTTATTAAATTCAATTTCTAAAATACGCTTGTTACCTTTTGTAACCTGATTAAAAGATACGCCTTAAAATGCAAAATGTCAACACATTCGTATATGCCAGCGACAAGTGTTAGGGTTTGTCGCCGAATGTGTTAGGTTATTACGAATGCTGATTTTCTCTTGTCACTTTAACCCATACCTCTCGTGTACGCGGACCATCTCCCTCTGCAAAGAATATACCCTGCCAGGTGCCAAGACATAACATGCCATTTTCAATAAATACATTAAGACTATTTCCTAAAAGCGAGGATTTTATGTGGCTGTCTGCATTGCCTTCTGTGTGAGAATAACCCTTGCCAGCAGGTACTAATTTATTAAGCGAATTAATAATATCTTCCTTGACCGAAGGGTCGGCATTCTCATTAATGATTATTCCTGCTGTGGTATGTGGCACAAAGAGAAAGCAAAGACCTTCTTTTATCTTGCTTTTTGAAACTATATCCTGAACCCTCTCTGTTATTTCAACTAATTCAACACGTTTGTTTGTTTTTATCTCAATTCTATACATTTCACCGTGCCTTTCTTATCTTTACCCCGTTAGAGAAAATTACTGACGAACTCGGTGGCGGTATATCTTATAAAACCGATGACGGTTTAATACCACCATCAGCACAAATCACTCACCCTATTAGAAAAGGATTCCCTAACAGGGTAAAAGAACAAAGTTCTCTAACAGGGTTTACCCCGTTAGAGATTAAAAATACAGGCTCTTTTTTTCTTAACAAAAATATGAAAAAGAATAAGTTTTGTATAAATGGTAAAGATAATTTACAGTCGCCAAAAGGCGACTTATCTCTAACAGGGTTTACTTATCTTGCCTCATCTTCCTCTTCTTTTCGGTTATATCCTTTCTTTCAATATTGATTTTAAAAGGAAAGCCTAATTTAAAGTCACTCGTGGGCAGAGGTTCTACGAAATCCACCCTTCCCTCAATTTCTACCGAGGTTGTCTCTTTTCCCTGTTTTGTCTCTGTGAATGCAGAGGTATCGGCAACCCTCCATTTAATCCAGTATTTTTTTCCCTCTATCGTGAGCTCCTCTCTTGTATAACCTTTCTGTAATTTTGCAAGCAAGGTATCGAAATCGGCATTCTCAAGGGTCTTGGTTTTTTGTGCAAGGAGTTTGTTTGCAGTTTGAAATTTCGTTGTATACTGATATCCAATCCATAGTACCCATCCTAACACAATTATAAGAATAATGCGGGACATTTTTATAACCCTCCTTTGCAACCGCTAAGACGCGAAATTGAGCCTGTTCTTTTCCGTAACCGCCAAAAAACAACCACTAGGCGTCTTTCTAACGGTAACCGTTTCTAACATACTCAACCCTTCAACCTTCAACATCTTATTCTGTTTTGTCAAAATTCTCGCTACTCTCTACTTTGCTACTTTTTCTCTCCATTTTACCTTATATTCACCAAATCCCCTGCAAAAACCTTCTCTGCAAAACCATTATCAAGTCTAACCAAAAGAGCACCATCCTTGTCTATATCCTGGGCGTGGCCTTCGATAAACCTGTTGAGATAATGAACCTTCACCCTCCTATTTAAGGTTGAGGAATATCTTTTAATCTCTGCCAAGGGAGGATTAAATCCAAATTCCTTAAATATTTCATAATATTCATCAAGTCTTAATAATATAAGCCTTGCGAGTTCAATCCGCGATATTCTTTGTTTTAGTTCTTCCTTTATAGAACTTGCCTCCTTTGGCAAATCCTTCTTTTCAGAATTCACATTGATGCCTATCCCAACTATCAGAAAGTTTACCTTGTCTATCTCGGCATTCATTTCGGTTAAAATACCACAGACCTTTTTAGAGTTTATTACCACGTCGTTAGGCCATTTGATAAAACTTAAAAGCCCGGTTAGTTCTCTTATTGCCTTGGTGACGGCAAGGGTTGCAATCAATGTTAGTTCAGGCGCAGAAGAGGGAGCGATATTGGGTCGTAAAATTACTGACATATATATTCCTTTATATGCCGGGGATAACCAACTCCTTCCAAGCCTTCCCTTACCTTTGGTCTGCTCTTCTGCAAATACAACCGTTCCTTCTCTTGCACCATTAGTGGCAAGCTCATATGCAGTGTTATTTGTGGATTCTATTTTTTTAAATGAGAGTACGCTCTTCCCAATAGATTTTGTCTTCAGATTCCAAGTAAGTTCAAATGGTATAAGTCTGTCAGGAACCTCTATGAGTCTATAGCCCAAATGCGGCTGGGCAACTACGCTATATCCGAGCAATTTTATCCTCTGGATAGCCTTCCATATCCCCATACGGCTTAGTCCCAATCTGTGACTTAGTTCCTCGCCAGAGATAAAATCGTCCTTCTCCTTGAGTATCCATAAAATCCTATCCTCTGTTGGAATGTTGCGCATATTTCTTTCCCTTCTTTCTTGTTTTTATAATCTCCAATAATTCCTTTGTAGCATCTAGTTTTATACTGCTCTTTTTTTCTAAAAGGCCGTAAGTCTCAAGAAGTTCTCTAATCCTTTCTCGCACCTTAGCCGCTTCCTCAAACTGCAGATTTCTTGCATAAAGTTGCATCTCGTGTTCCAATTCAAAAAGTACATTTTCTAAATCAAAATTATCTTCTGAGAGATTAGTGGATTCTCTCACAACCTCTTTTGCCCTGTAGAATATCTCAATGCCTTCCCTTATTGCCTTCTTTATGGTAGTGGGTGTAATGTGATGGGTCCTGTTATACCCAAGTTGGAGCCTCCTTCTCCTTTCACATTCCCTTAGAGTTTTCTCCATTGAGCGCGTTTTTGTATCTGCATACATAACGATTTCTCCATCCACATTTCTGGCGGCTCTTCCTGCCACCTGTATAAGGGATGTCTGGCTTCTTAAAAAACCCTCTTTATCCGCATCCAGTATAGCCACCAGGGAAACCTCAGGCAGGTCAAGCCCCTCACGCAAGAGGTTTACCCCCACAAGGCAGTCAAACTCTCCGAGTCTTAACTCTTTTAAAATCTTTACCCTCTCAAAGGCACCAAACTCGGAATGGAGATATTTCACCCTCAAGCCTTTCTCGCTTAAAAAATGCGCTAATTCTTCTGCCATCCTTTTAGTAAGAGTGCTTACGAGCGTCCTTTGGTCCTTCTCTGCCTTTTCCTTTATCCGCTTCATAAGGTCTGGTATCTGATTTTTAGTAGGTAAAACCTTTATCTGGGGGTCAACTAAACCAGTGGGTCTTATTATCTGCTCCACCGCTGTTTTTGATTTTAATAATTCGTATTGACTAGGTGTGGCAGATACAAAAATCACCTGATTTATAAGACCTTCAAACTCATCAAACCTTAACGGCCTATTATCAAGGCAGGAAGGAAGTCTGAAACCATATTCCACGAGGGTTTCCTTCCTTGACCTGTCACCGTTATACATCCCCTCTATTTGCGGTATAGTAACATGCGATTCATCAATTATTATAAGAAAATCCCTCGCCCCGTTAGAAATAGCGTCCTCTGCTTGAGGATTTCTAACGGGGTAAAGGAAATAGTCTATCAGGCAATACGGCCTTGAGCCGGGAGGTCTTCCTGAGAGGTGCCTTGAATAGTTCTCAACGCCGTGGCAATACCCAAATTCCC
>VGKN01000083.1 GCA_016867055.1 Candidatus Omnitrophota bacterium | reverse complement strand
CCATAATATATTTTAATACAGCAGAAAAATGTGTTCTCTCTAATCTTAATAAAATATCTGAAGATCCATATAGGGTCGGATTTATGAGGAACAAGTCGAGTCTATTTTCGGAAAAAATTGAAATATTCTTGAGAGATATTCATGGAAATAATCAAGAAATAGTAAATAAAGATATATTTGCGGCAATTGAACTGGCAAAATCTATTTCATTGTTAGATTCATTATCTTTTTCAAAAACTAAGATTAATGAAAGAACTTTAAGAATAAAACAAAATGGATTGTTCGATATTACAAAGAGAATATCTTCGATTATTAGTGAATCGTATGCACCCATAGTTTCTTTGGTTGAAAAAGAGAGACTCAATTTATCTCTTATTAAAGCAAAGGGACAATATATTAATTCTCTTTCAATTAATAAGCCTAAAGAGAAAGATAATAATTACAAATATATATTTAGAGAAATTGCTACGATAGAGAATATTCAACAAGAAGTTTTGGATAGAGAAACAGGCTTATTGGAATATTTTCTATATGATAAGGCGTCTATTCTTTTCTATTTAACACACAAAAAAGCTGAGATATATTTACTGCCAGGAAAGAAATATATTGAGGATTCGATACGTCTTCTTATCAACTTTTACAAAGATCCAAAAAGAGAGGCAAAAAAAACAAATGCTGCAAGGAGAAGAATATTTAAGGAAATATGTATCCCTCTAGATAATCTTGGCAGTAATAAGGAAATAAGAAAAATAATTATTGTTCCAGATGGGTTATTAAATTATCTTCCTTTTGAAATTCTAAACGATGAACAAGAAAATGCTAATTCATTTCTTATTGATCGATATCAAGTTTCTTACGCCCCTTCTTCTTCTGTTTTACTTTTTTTAAGGAGAGAAGCTGATATCGCAAAAAAAATGCGCGGATTTCTTGGAGTTGGAACCCCCAGAGGCATAATTGGGAATATTGGGCTACCCAGAAAATTAATAGAAAATAATAGAAATAAAAAGGGAAAATTAATAAATAATATCGAGCTAGACAATCCTCCTCCTCTGGTATTAACGAAAAAGGAAATTATGAGAATTGCAAAACTCTTTGACAAAGAAGATCGATATGTCTATTTAGATACAGAGGCAAATGAAGAATTAATAAAAAATATTTCTAAAAAAGAATATCAAGTTGTTCATTTTGCTTGTCACGGCATAATCGACGACGATACTCCAATTAGGTCTGCTTTATTACTTTCAAAACAATCTGAAATCGAAGATGGGTATTTCCAAATAAGAGAAATTTATGATTTATCAATAAGGGCAAATTTAGTAGTTTTGTCGGCTTGTCGTTCAGCAAGTGGTATAATTGGGAATTATGAAGGCATTATGGGTTTGCCGAGAGTATTCTTCTATTCAGGTGCCCAATCTGTTCTGTCAACATTATGGAAAATTGAAGACAAGCCAACGAGTTTGCTGATGAAAAAGTTTTACTATTTCTTATCCAAAGGAGTATCAAAGGCCCAGGCATTGCGGTTGGCAAAGCAGGAAATGAGACTTACGAGGTATAGAAACCCGTATTATTGGGCAGGCTTCATTTTATCGGGGGATTGCGAGTCTGCGATTTGTTTTCATTGAAATGCAATATTTCAAATTCAATAATATCGCTTTCAATAATTTTTTTATATTTGTCGTATGCATATATTAGCCAAAAGTATGGTATTCCGGGGTGAATTTTAGCAATAATATCTTTAGGGATTTTTGTGGAACGTGAAAATAAAGGATCGCTTTCCCATATAGAGGAAAACGATCCATCAAATAATTGGATAATGAAATACCTTGCATTGCCATAATATTCCCATCGAAAAACAGAAAGAGATGATATATTAGTTTTCCCATACGGTTCAAATATTTTCCATTTTTCAAACAAATGTATATTAGTTGGTGCCCTCATCGGATTATCAATAAAATTAAAAGTAAAAAGTATAAGAAAACAAAAAGTTATGGCACAGAAACCAAGAAGAGGCAATACATATCTATTTACATTATTTAGAAAAATGGAAGAAGTCTTTTCTTTATTTCTATAAAAATAATTTATATCTTTAATAAATGAGGCAGTTTCAAGCTGAAGATTCAAAATTAATTTTAACTCTTTTAAACAATAGGGACAGCTTTGAAAGTGTTCGGAATAATTATCGAGTTTCCTGATAAAGAATTTTCTTCCTTTTAGCTGAACTATGTCGCTAATCGAAGGACATTCTTTTCTTGTGGGGTCTTTTAGTGCTTCAACATGAGAAATAAGAATATATTGAAGTTCTCTATGGGTGATATTCATAGTTAATATTCTTTTCCTTTAAAATATTTTTTAGATCTAGTAATCCGCGATAAAGCAAATTTCTGGTTTTATGTTCACTCCAATGATAAAAGAGTGAAATTTCTTTTATGTTTAAATTCAAAAGATAAAGTTTAACGACTTTCCTTCTAGATTCTATCAAATTGTTAAGAGCTTCAAAGATAGTATTTTTTATAACTTCTTGGTCATAATCAGTGAAAATGTAATTGCCAAGCCGAGTCTCTTCGATTTTTCTATTCTTTTCGTGAATAAAGATGCCTTCATCACGTTTTAGCTTGCGAAAAAAATCCATTATCGACGTGTTCACGATCTTCCTAATATATGACGCGTAATTAGATATTTTTTTCTCACTTTGAACAATCTTCCAGAGTTTTATTCGAGTCTCTTGGAAAATATCATCAATATCGAGGTCTTGATAAAAAGAGAAATACTTTTGTATTTGAGATCGTATATAGCTAGAAAAACGATCCACTAGAAAAGCTAGCTCTCTTTCTTTCTGCTTGTCCCATTTCATATACGGTGGCGTCCAGTATTAGCAGCCGATATTCTATATCTCACTTATATAGATGATAAATACTCCGAAAAATTCTCACTTATTTGAAAAAAAATAAATATTTACTTTGAGAACCTTTAATAAAAATATAGAAACAAGCAAAAAAAGTATGAATATTGTAGTGAATATTTTAAAACTCTCCGAAATTCTTAATCTTTTTATGAGAATATTGTTATCACCAAACCCAGAAAGAATGAATGGCGCCCAATAGTATGGATGAGAGATTTTGTCGTTACTTAACATTTCAATTTTCGCTTTTCTCAATGAGTCGGCAATTGAATTACCTGAAGTTAGGTAATAATAATATCTATCCATTAGGAAAACACTCGCTTCATCATTTGTTTGCCAAAGCGTCATAAGAACACATGAAGCACCGGCATAAAAGAACGATCGATTTAAACCTTCAATTCCTTCTCCTCGAACTAAATGCCCAAGGGCTGATTGACATGAAGAGAGCACGACGAGCTTTGCGCATAATTTTAGGTTGAATACTTCTCTTGCTTGAATAAGCCCGTCTTCATTT
This sequence comes from Candidatus Omnitrophota bacterium, assembly GCA_016867055.1. The sequence continues at coordinate 3,516 of VGKN01000083.1, read as the reverse complement.
GAATCTTCACTTGAGGACAGAATTATTGAGGATCGAAGCGGCTTACTGTCGTTAATAATGCAATGTGTTGCAAAATGTAATATTTGATAATCCTCTAATTTAGAATTCTTTAGGTTATACTCCGAAGCTCGCTTTCCTTGGAAAGATGTCTTTTTATTAGTGGTGAAATATTTCATAATTTCAAGAACTTCTGTTCTACTATTTTGAATTTCTTCAAAAGTATCATACATTTGTTCTTTTACAATAGAATTTATAGCCTTTGGCAAAAAACCTGGTTCCGGACTACTAAAAGCAATTATATCTTTTTTTGGAGAGAAACTTTTTTCTGAATCTCTTTTTAATATCTCCCAAAAAGAAGTAATTGATGGAGCGTATTCAATAGAATACTTACTAACGAGACAAGTCATGCTTTCATCAAGTAATAACGATTCAAATGGCAAATAGTAAAGTATATCATCGGGAATTATTAAAAGTTTTGTGTATCCTTCTATGATTCCGGGCAGAATTATTTCTCTATACAATTCTCTTCCAATACTATTATTTAAATTTCCAAGATTAGAAATACAAGCGAGATATTTTGATACTTTTGATGCAATTTCTTTGCGTGGAGACATTTGAAAGATATTAAATGATTTATTTGTGATAGAAAAACCATAAGATTGTTCTTTCCCGAGTGAATATGAAAATATGATTGTCTTGTCGTCGAACACAAAATTACGTAAGTGATTTAAAGAAACTATTTCAGGGTATTGTATGTTTGCATAGGATGGGCTATGAGATCTAATATTGTTTCTTAATCTATCATATTCGTTCTCGAGTTTTGTTAACTCGTTTTTTAATAATTCTTTTTCTGATAAAGACATAGATAGCTCAGATAGGGATTTAAATATAGCGGATATTTTCTTATTTAAATATTTTTCTTGACTGATTAATGAGGGATCAATGTCTTTGTAAATAGAGACTTTTGATACTTCTATGCGATCAACAAAAGTACGTGCTTTTGATCGCTCTAAATATCCTAACGCTTGTTCAAAGTAATTTGTTCTATTTTCCAATTGCAATAGCAAAAATAATAAATCGATGATATTTTGATATGCTTCAATTCTCCGGTCAGATCCGAAATAGCTTGATTTATAATCTTCGTATTGAATTGAAGAACGGATTTGTTCAATTAATGCGATAGAATATTTGTAGTTCAATAATGAAGTTGTTAAATTGTTTTGTTTTTTATATGCATTCGCCATCTCAAAATAAGATTCCCAAAGAATATTCTTAGAAGAAAACTTAGTTGAATAATATATTGCTTTTTCAAAATATAATAGCGAGTCTTTATAGAGACCAGAATTTAATTTAACTATTCCAATATTATTAAGCGCAATACAAACCGATTCAATATCGTTGCTAATTTGAGAATAATATAAAGACTTCATAAAGTACTTTAAAGCATTGTCGAAATAATTCAAATCCGAATATGCAGTTCCAACATTATTGAGAATACGAATTTTATTTTTTAAATCGGATGTGGTCTCTATTAATAGGAGGCTTTGCAGAAAGAAATCAAGTGATTTTTTAAAGAAAGTATCGTCGCCAGTTATTAATCCAAGTTTACGATTAATAGTCCCGATATTGTTGATATCGTTTGCAATATAATCATTTCCAAAATACTTCTTATCTATCTCTAATGCTTTATTGAAACAAGATAATGCGATGTCGTAATTTCCAATATCTTTATGTAATACCCCAAGATTGGTTAGGCATTCACTTTCGGACTGAAAATATTTGTTCTTTTGAGAGATAGCTAGAGAATCTTCAAAAAGACGAAGGGCAGACAAATAATCTTCAATATTGTAGTAGAAAAGGCCGAGATTATTTAAACAAATGCTTATATCTCTGAATAGGTTTAAATGCCTAGCAATACTTAAACACTCAGTATTTAATAATCGAAACATATTGAGATCATTTTCATACCAAAAAACTAGGCTCAATTGACGCAGGCATTTTGCTTCATGCTCTTTGCTTGAAATATTTTTAGATAAGGTAACAGCTTCATAAAAAAGCGATTTTGATACCGAGAAATTGCGTGTATCTCTTGCTGCTTTAGCTTTATCGTATAGGTCGATTATTTTCAGAATGTGAGTTGCATAATTGCCGTAGATGCCAACTAGAGAATTTGAAATTTCTAACTTGTGTGCATTGAAATATCTTTCGCGAGATTCCTTTATTTTGCCTGTATTCCAGTATAAAATTCCAAGATTAAGCTCAAGATTATATCTATCATTTGAAAGAATTTCAGAATTGTTAGCAAAATAATTAATAATCAAGTCAATCCCTGCTTCGAAGTTTCCGTTTTTTTTTAGTCTTTCTACTTCAGAGAAAATAGGAACTGTCTGATATGTATAAATCGTGTTTGCTGAAATAAAAACGTCTGTTGTTATAGCCGTTAGAAAAAAAAGAGCAAAGAAAAAATTCATTTGTAAAACATTTTATTCTCCAAATATATCCGATTTCTTTATTATATAAAATCTAAATTTTAATAATTTGATAACTTAATCTCCTCCGCCGGGCTTAGTGGTCCCTGTATCATTCGTAGGCCTTACTCTTCCTAGGGGGAGTTTTGTGGTGTTTTCTTTTGGAAAAAAGCCGGCCCCAATTTCCTGCCCCAGCCAGGGGAAAATCGTCGTCAGGAAGAGGCCCGGCTGCTTGACGTGCCTCATCAGGCTCGCCCTCGGCTTCTCGGCAGAGCTCAGGCCGGGGACCAGGGCCAGGATGAGGGCCAGGCCAAGAGCCGCCGCGCAGACCCGAGTGATGGATTTGGTTGGCATGGTGACCTCCTTTGCCAACAGAGAGAGTCGCCAGGAGGGGTGGGGGAGCGGGCAGGGAAAGAGGGCAGACCACCTCCCGCACTCCGCCTTTCCCGGTCCTTGACGCAGACTAAATGTAAGAATTTAATCTCGATATGTCAATACGCGGGGGAGGGGAGGAAGTTCAGGATTTGAAGAAGTATGAGATCTCCCAGGCGGCGGTCTCGCGGGCGTCCGAGCCGTGGACGGCGTTGCGCTCGACCGAAAAGCCGTAGGTCCGGCGGAGCGTCCCGGGCTCGGCCTTGGCCGGGTCGGTCGCCCCCATCACCCGGCGCCAGGCGGCGATGGCGTCCTCGCGCTCCAGGACCATGGCCACCGCGTCGCCCGAGGACATGAACTCGGTTAGGCTGCCGTAGAAGGGGCGGTCCTTGTGGACGACGTAGAAGCCCTTGGCCTCGTCCTTGGTGAGATGGACGAGCCTCATCTCGGCGACCCGGAAGCCCTCGTCCTCGATGCGCTGGATGATTTTGCCGATGACGTTCTTCTTGACGGCGTCCGGCTTGATGATGGCCAGGGTTCTCTCGGTCATGGGGGCTCCTTCGTCGGAAAATTCCCCTCTGATATAGCGGAATCCGGCCCGGCCGTCAAATGATTGACAGGGGCGGCGGGCGGCCGATACAATGGGCCGCCATGGCCGAATCCCCGGCGGACAACC
>VGKN01000082.1 GCA_016867055.1 Candidatus Omnitrophota bacterium | reverse complement strand
CTTTAGGGGTTCCTGCTGGGGGAAATTTATCCTTTTTTTACCTAATGTAGAACTAAGGCGGGCAAGCTCAATAGCCTTATCGGCAGTCTCGTAAAGTGTTTCCTTGGTTAAAAAAAAGGTTGAGGAGAATCCCCAAAAGCCATTAAATAAAACCCTTATACCCACACCGGAACTTGTCCTATTTGAAATATTATCCACATAGGTATTTTGGACCACAATAGCTTCTTCCTCGCATTCTACGCATCTTAAATCAGCGTATTGAGCGCCCTTCAGCTTTAGATACTTTATCGTTTTCTTTAATAGTTCTTCCATTTTAGAGGCGCCATATTAACACAGTTCTGATTTATTTTCAAGAGATTTGCAACCTTCTTTTTTAATTGACAAGGGGTTGCTGATAGGGTATTTTTAAAGCAAAACTAAAAAACCATAGGGGTTCAATATGAATCATATTGACATATATGAACATTTTAACAGGCAATTTGTGAGTCTCCCCTCCGCCGAGATTAAAGAGATTGCGTGCAATATCAAGTTAGAATCAAAAAAGCAAAACGTCTTTATGTTCATAGATGCAAGCGGTATTAAGTATATAGATATAAAATTAAGACCGTGGTTTATAACAAAGAGTCAGGTGAGATTCTTTCATAGTGTTTGCCTTGGGCTTCGCAGTGCGCTTAACAAACTATTCCCTTTATATTTTAGAAATAAAAAAATAAGGGATATATTTCCCTTTAGTGAGGAAGAAAAGAGCTGGTTTGGTCTTTTCAACAAAAAGGGTTTAAGTCCCAATCAACCGGTAATTGAAAGGCTTGATTCAAATGTGACATTTCAGGAAAAAACCTGGAAGGACTTTAAGTTCATTGAGTCAAATTCAGTTGGAGTGGGAGGTATCCATTATGTTCCCGTAATAAACAATATAATTAATAAAATTGTAATACCTGTGGTTAAAAAATATTTAAAAGGTTTAGAAGTTTCGCCTACCTATGATTTCAGGGAGCTTTTATTGGATGAGATGAGCTCGCACGCCCGCCTTATAGGCAGAAAACGCCTAAACATTGCATTAGTGGAAGTACTATATGACACCGAGGGCGGCACAGATGAATTTTTAGGATTGAAGGAATATTTTGATAAAAAAGCCGTTAACACATTTGTCTGCGACCCGAGAGACCTTTATTTAAAAAGAGGGGAGATTTATTTTAAAGACAACCCCATAGATGTTATCTACAGAGACTCTGAGATTTACGAATTAATAGATATAGAGAAAAGGGGCAAATCTGTAGAGGCACTGAAGAGGGCATTTTTAAATAATCAGATACTATCTTCAATTGCTGGTGAACTTGATCATAAGAGCGCATTTGAGGTATTGACGAGAGAGGATTTCTCAAGGTATTTTACTCATTGGCAGAGAAGGTTATTTAAGGATTATGTATTATGGACGAGACTTATCTTTGAGAGAAATACAACCTCGCCTGAAGGAAAAAGAATAGATTTAATCAATTTCATCAGAAGGAATAAAGACCGCCTTGTAATAAAGCCAAACAGGGCATATGGTGGAAAGGAAGTCACAATTGGTATTTTTACTAGCAGGAGGCAATGGGAGGTGCTTGCAGAAAAGACAGTTAAAGAATCTTTGAGATATGTGGTTCAAGAATTAGCAAGGATTAAAAAAGAGACATTTCCCATCTATGAGAGAGGAAAAACTATGCTTTCCGATTCCTATGTCATTTCAGGATTTGCTGCGACAAAAACAGGCATAGCCTTTCTTGGCAGGGCGTCCTGTGAGCCGGTTGTAAATGTCTCAAGGGGTGGAGCCCTAATAGCAACTCTATTACTTAACACATATTAATCTTATCCTAAGATCTTCCCAATGATATCAAATAAAAAATCTAAAGGCTTAAAGCTCATCATCTCTCTTATGATTTTTATATCCCTTAGGTATCCTTTGTATGCTCAGGATATAGAGAGGCCAGATAATAGTGCGGATATGTTTATTCAAAGCGGTGTATCAAAATTAAATTCCAATGACTATAAAAATGCAATAGAGGATTTTAGAAATGCCCTCAAGATCTCTCCCAACAATAAAGATGCAAAGAAATACCTGGCGATAAGTCTAAACAATTACGCCCTTATGGTTATTAAGGAGGATAAAATAGATAATGCCATATCCTATTTAGAAGAATCCGTTAAACTCCTTAAGGATGAGGTTGCTAAAAAGAATTTGTCAGGTTTACTACTTACAAAGGCTACTAATCTTTACAATAAACACGAGCTAAACGATGCCCTCTCATATGCCAACAAGTCATTTAATATATTGGTGGATAATTTTGAGGCATTAAGACTTATGGGAGATATATACTATGATCTTGAAAAATTGGATGAGGCTATTCTATATTACTCAAAGGCAAAGGAATTAAAGCCCCTTGATGAAGGGCTAGCCAAAACCCTTGATAGGCTTAAGAATGAAAAAGCCCTAAAGAGTTCATTTAAAGATATCCCAAGTGACAGATTTATAATAAGATATGAAAAAGAGACCACAGATTTTGATTATTATCAATTCAGACCCATACTGAATGAGGCATATCGCATAATAGGACAAGATCTAAATCTTTTTCCAAATGAGAAAATAGTAGTTATCATATATTCAGAGGAAAGTTATAAAAAATTAAAATCCCAGCCTTCTTCTGTAACAGGTTTATTTGATGGTAAGATTCATATTCCATTAAGGTCAAATGTTAAGGATTTAAATGAATACAAATCTATAGTTTACCATGAATATACCCATGCGCTTATCTTCAATTTAACATTAGGAAGGTGTCCTGTATGGTTGAATGAGGGTCTTGCAGAATATGAAGAATCAAGGGTAATGCCTGTCAAGACAGATATTCTAAAAACTGCGCTCAAAAATAATTCACTTATAAATATCACTTCTTTGGATGAGGTGTTTTTATTGATAAAAAGCCAAAAAGAATTAACACCAAAAGAGCAAGGATTAATGATGCTGGCGTATGAGGAAGCATATACCCTTGCAAGATATATCCTGCATAGATTTACAAGGGCGCATTTACAAAGAATATTCAGCAGACTGCGGATGGGTGTTCCTATTCATAGTGTTTTAAAAAGCGAACTTTATTTGACAGTGGAGCAACTCCAAAAACAATGGATAGAATATCTCAAGCAGAATTATCAATGAAAAATAGCCCAACGAATTTTAGATATGGCTGTGTTGTAATCATAGGAAAACCAAATGTAGGGAAGTCCACATTATTAAATAATCTGCTGGCAAGGAAGGTGGCTATTGTCTCTGATAAACCCGAGACAACAAGGCATAGGATCTTAGGGATTTTAACCGGAGAGGATTTTCAGATAGCATTTATTGACACGCCGGGCATACATAAACCATTCTATCTTTTGGGAGAGCAGATGGTAAAGACAGCAAAATCCTCTGCAGATAATGCGGACCTAATCTTGTTCGTAATGGATGCTACCGATGCGATAACAAATGAGGATTTAAATATAATTGATTTTTTAAAGAAGATTAAAAAACCATCCATACTTTTGATAAATAAAATAGACCTTGTAAAAAAATCTAAACTCCTTCCTATTATGGAGGAAGCATCAAAATTATCTGATTTCAAAGAAATCTTTCCGCTATCTGCATTAAATAAACGTGAGGTGAATATGTTGCTGGGGGTTATTAAGCCCTTTATTCCTGATGGTGAGATGTTGTATCCAAAAGAAACCGTGACTGATAGGGGCATAGAATTTCTGATTCCTGAACTGATAAGGGAAAAAACTCTTGAGTTTACCAGAGAAGAGCTACCTCATTCAATAGGAGTTATGGTAGAGGAATTTAGGGAAAAAGAAGACACGGGTATTTTTTATATAAGGGCAATAATATTTGTTGAGAGGGTTTCTCAACGGGCAATAGTTATTGGACGCAAGGGGTCTATGCTAAAGGAAATCGGCAAATCTGCAAGGAAGGAGATAGAGGCGTTTCTGGGTAAAAGGGTATTTTTAGAACTATATGTCAAGGTCCTAATCAACTGGAGGAAGGACTTAAGGGCTATCAAAATGCTTGGTTATGCTGAATAAGGCAGTGATTAAAAATAGGGTTCAGCAAGATTTTTGACACCGCCTAAGTTTCTAAAAATCCTTTACAAATCCCCTTTTTGGTGTTATATTTGTCAAGTTAGATGAGACCTAAACTTACAGAGTGCAAGGAGCATAGATTTACCCCGCAGATTCGGGGCTCATAGGAGGTAGCAATATGTTTGGTATAGGAATGCCGGAGTTGATATTGATTTTGGTTATATGCCTACTTATTTTCGGTGCCGCAAGATTACCAGAGATTACAAGGGCTCTTGGTAAATCTATTGGCGAATTTAAAAAGGCTGTGAGAGAAGGCAAAGAAGAAATAGAATCTGCGTCAAAGATAGAGGAAAAAAAAGAAGATAAGAGCCCATCGAAATCTTAACCTCTTAAATGGAAATTGAAAAAAGGCTCACCTTAATTGAACACCTTGAAGAATTAAGAAGAAGGATTATTACCTGCCTTGCGGTTGTTTTGATAACCTCCCTAATAGCCTATGTAAGGGTTAAGGAAATACTTGAATCATTAGTTAAGCCTTTAGGAAATACAATTTTTATAAGCCCTGCTGAGGTTTTTGTAGTATATATAAAGGTTGCCTTTTTCTGTGGTATTATTTTGGCATCCCCTGTGATTCTTTTTCAGCTCTGGCAGTTTGTAGGGGTTGCGCTTACGCCAACAGAAAGGAGATATATCGTTCTAGTAGTCCCTGCCTCTGTTATACTTTTTTTTCTGGGTGGGATATTCGCTTATTTTATGATTATTCCCCTCGGGGTGAAATTTTTACTGGGTTTTGCAACTGAATATGTGGTTCCTATGATATCTATCAACAAATATGTAAATTTTATCGGCATATTAATGCTTGCAACTGGAGTTATTTTTGAACTTCCGTTAGTGATATTATTTCTAAATGGTATCGGTTTAGTCTCGCCAAAGAGCCTAAGGCAAAATTACAAGTTTGTGATAGTTCTTATGTTAATCATAGCCGCTATAATTACCCCCACGCCCGATATCTTTACACAACTTCTTGTTTCTATACCTATGATATTACTCTATGAAGTATCAATATGGCTGGCACACCTATCAAATATTCTAAGAGGAAAAACCTGACAGCCCTTATTCTTGCTGGAGGGGAAAAATTTATCGGCTACAGCCTTCATTCCCCCTATTTTCTTGCGAAAGCAAGAAGAGGGGCTTTATGAGGTGTGGGGTAAAACTTGTAAGCGATATAATACTTAATAGGGGCCCGCTCGGCGGCCTTTATACAGGATTATACTATTCAAATATAATTTTGTAATTGCCCGCGACGATATATATTTTATTAATTCTATAAAAAGTCATAATTAGTATATAAATTATTAAATTGACAAAAGTTATTAAGAAATTTAAAATAATTTCCTTAAAATGGCACAGGTTAGTTTAAAAAGGGTATCAAAGATTTATCCCGGGAATATCCAGGCGGTAAGGAATGTAAATCTTGGAGTAGAAAGTAAGGAACTGCTTGTCTTGGTAGGACCTTCCGGTTGTGGTAAATCCACAACCTTAAGAATGATAGCGGGCCTTGAACAAGTCACCACTGGGGAAATTTACATTGGAGATAGGATAGTCAATGATGTGCCCCCTAAGGATAGAGATATAGCCATGGTTTTTCAGAATTACGCCCTTTATCCCCATATGACAGTTTATGAGAATATGGCATTTGGCCTTAAACTCAGAAAATATTCAAAGAAGGATATTATAGAAAGGGTTAATGAGGCAGCAGAGATTTTGGGGATAAAACATCTTCTAAACAGGAAACCAAGGGAATTGTCAGGTGGTGAGAGGCAGCGTGTAGCGGTTGGCCGTGCAATTGTTAGAAAACCACTTGTTTTTTTATTCGATGAACCCTTGAGCAACTTAGACGCAAAACTAAGGGTTCAGATGAGAATAGAGATAAATAAACTGCATATACGACTTCAATCAACTATGATTTATGTTACCCACGACCAGATTGAAGCTATGACAATGGGAAATAGAATAGTGGTGATGAAAGAGGGTTTGATACAGCAGGTTGCTGATCCTATAACATTATATGATAAGCCCGTCAATAAATTTGTCGCAGGGTTTATAGGAAGCCCTCCGATGAATTTTATAAATGGACATATCATAAAAAGAGACAGCAAACTTTACTTTGATGAAGGAACCTTTCAGGTGAAGATAGTTGATGATATGATCCCAAAGATTATAAGTTATGAGGGAAAAGAGGTAATATTTGGGATAAGGAGTGAGAATATATACGATAAATTATTTGTTTCAGATGCTCCTCCTGAGAATACAATAACCGCCCAGGTAGAGGTAATTGAACCTATGGGCTCAGAGGTTTATTTGCATATGAATACAGGAAGGCATATCTTTACCGCAAGGGTTGGAGGGCATGACAGGCCCGCTATAAATCAGGAAATTGATTTAGTGCTTGATATGAGCAAGATTCATTTTTTTGATAAAAATACCGAAGAGGCTATAGTTTAAAATATTAAAAACCAATAATTCTTCATCTTAATGCGTGTTTCGGACACGCATTTTTTAATGAGCGATGAAAAAAAGATTGCTGAATATATCATTTGCTATTATTTGGTTTATAATCATCATTTTTTTACTTAGGGAATCCTTGGAGTATATGGAATTCAACAAAATTTTCTTTAGAGAATTTATAGGACTGCTTTTGATGTTGTTGGGAATGGCAATAATGCTTGGTTGGAAAGGTGCAGGGATATTTGGTGGATCGGTTTTTTTTATACTTTCAACACTAATATCATCAATTATCAGTTGGGGTACTGGATTACTAAGATATCAAACAGTAATATTGTTTTATCTTTCCATTTG
>VGKN01000081.1 GCA_016867055.1 Candidatus Omnitrophota bacterium | reverse complement strand
TTATCGTTTCGGGCAAAATAATTCAGTCAGCCGCCTTATTTATAATGATAGCAAGTTTTGTATTTTTCTTTGGTTTAATAGCTGAACAGATTGCTGCTATAAGAAGAGAATTGAATGAAAGATAAAGATAAGGAAAAAACGAAGATTTTTAAAAAAGGTATTATTATATTAAGCCCGTTTTTGCTTATGGTGCCTTTTATCATAGCAGGCTTATATGAGGATGTAGGCACTAAAAATTTATTCATTATTTTTTCCAAAAGGGTTGTGGCGGAAGCAGCAAATCTGGCTCTCAGATTTTATGACCCCTACAGCGGTAGAGTTAAAAAAGCAAGGCTATGCCCACCTCAAGCCATAAAACTCTCTCATGAAGAACTTTTGGATACCAAGGAAAAACTCTTAAATTTTATTGATTCAGATATTTTCCTTAAATCTCATTTAAAACTTAAGCGGTATGACAATGAACAAATAATCTATAGCAATCTTAATTTTTTCTATCAGCCAGCTGACGAACCAGCTCTTGAAGTTTTGCGCAGCAGATTCCATTTGGATGAAGTCATCAAAGTCGGTAAGAATAGTCATGAGAAGCTCTTGGAGCTTGCTAAATGGGTTAACGGGCAATGGAGGTATGGAGTCCCAAAAGATGTTCCGTTCAATTTTAATGCTATTGAAATACTTGGGAGGGCAAAGAAGGGAGAGCATTTTTTCTGCAGCGAATATTCAATAGTGTTTATTCAGTGCGCCTTAAGTCTCGGTTTTCAAGGAAGATATGTTGGTTTAGATAACCATGTGGTTTCAGAGATATGGCTTGATGACTATAAGAAATGGGTGATGTTTGACCCTACCTTTTGTGTATATTTCAAATATAAAGGCATTCCCTTAAATTGCCTTGAGATTCATAATGTATTGATAGAAGGTGTATCCAAAGAGTTGGAAATCATTGAATTTAATCCTCAAAATTTCCCGAAAACCGATAGGGAAAAATTACTTAAAAATTACAGAAATTTTTATATCCGTATGAGAAATGATTGGTTTACAAATAGATTTCCTCATTGGTATCCACTGTCAAATTCAATAATGAATAGCGTTGAGTGGTCAGACCGTAGCACCAAAAATTCCTTAGGCATTGCCAGGGAAACAGCTTTTAAAAATGAGCTCTACTGGTCATTGAACGTAACAAAGATAAATCTTATTAAAAAGGTGGAGATGGTAGATGGGCATATTAAATTTAGACTTGTCTTAGATACCATGACTCCAAATTTTTCACATTTTAAAATTAACATTAATGGAAAGCAGTTAATATTAAAGGAGGGTAATGAGCTATACTGGATTATTGTTCGCGGTGAAAATGTTATTATGGCACAGGCGGTAAACATGTTTGGCAGAGAAGGAAGGCCAAGTTTGATAGAGTTTAATTTAATATGATAAATTCTCTTTTTATATCGTATGATGGGGCCACAGATTCAATTGGGCAGTCGCAGATTATTCCATATTTGAATGGTTTGTCAAAAAATGGCATCAGTTTTACACTGCTTACCTTTGAGAAAAAAGAGTGTCTCATAGACAAAGAAAAGATTTCTTTGATAAAATCAGAACTTAAAAAAAATGGTATTAGGTGGATTTACCTAAAATACCATAAAAAACCCACTATAATTTCTACGTTTTTTGATATTATCAATGGAATCTTTGTGAGTATATGGCTTGTTCATAAATACAAGATTGACTGCATCCACGCAAGAAGTTATGTGGCGGCTTTTATTGGCGTTATTCTAAAGAGGCTGTTTAGATTAAAATTCGTTTTTGACATGAGGGGTTTCTGGGCGGATGAACGAGTGGAGGGTAGAATATGGAAAACAAAAGGCACGATTTATAAAATTACAAAATTTCTTGAAAAAAGATTTTTTTTAAACTCAAATGAAATAGTTATACTTACATACAAGGCCAAAGAAATAATAGATATGCTTGAGTATAAGGTTAAAGCGAATATTAACGTTATTCCGTGTATGGTAGATACGGATAGGTTCAGGTTCAATATGAAGGATAGACAAAACATAAGGAATAAATACGGCTTTTCTTCAAGATTTGTATTTTTATATAGCGGTAGCTTAGAATACTGGTATATGAAGGATAAGATGCTGGATTTTTTTCTGGTTGCAAGGGAAGTCGTTGAAAACTGTTACTTTTTGATATTATCTACTATGGATAAAAAGTATATAAAATCAATAGTTACCTCAAAGGGTATCAACGGGAGCGATTTTCTAATACTGGAAAGGGTTCCATATGAGGATATGCCAAAATTTATCTCTGCATCAGACACAGGAATTTTCTTTATAACCCCTGTTTTTTCAAAGAAGGCATCTTCTCCAACGAAATTTGCTGAGTATATGAGCTGTGGTTTGCCTGTCATAACAAATTCAGGAATTGGCGATCTGGATGAGATTGTTTTAAACTATAAGGTAGGCACAATTGTAAATGATTTTTCAAGAAAGGAATATGAAAATAAAATAGAGGAACATATGAAGCTCATTAAAAATGGTGATACAAAGGAGCGATGTGTGAAGTTAGCAAATGATATGTTCGCTTTATACAGAGGGGTAGATTGTTATACGAAGATTTATAAAAGGTTAGAAAGAAACTAAATAAGGTTATGGGTAACCAAAACCACTCTTATTATAAAGTAAAATATATAAATTGTAAGGTTTGCGGTGCTGATGATTTTAAATTACTGGGCATAAGAGGAAACTTAGAATATTTCGGAGCATCAACACTTAAAAACGAAAGACCCCATATGATTACTAATGTTGTCAGATGTAAAAAATGCGATTTTGTTTATACTAACCCTTACATCATCACTGATGAAGCAATCCATTTTTATAATAACCCAGACACCTATTTCTCCTCGGTGAGCGGTAATGAGGAAAAATTGTTTAAAAGGACACTTTCGCTATTAGAAAAATTTTCAAAAAAAGGTAGATTGCTGGATATCGGGTCTGGCAAGGGAGAATTTTTAAATCTTGCAAGGGATTCAGGATGGGAGGTTTATGGGATTGAAATGTCCGAACAACTGGCAACATACTCAGAAAATAAATACAACCTTAAAATTGAAAAAAGACCGATAGAAGAAATTGGCTACCCCGACAGGTTTTTCAACGCTGTCACCTTAAATATGGTTTTAGAACACTTGGAAGCACCAAACAATATTATAAAGGAAGCTTATAGAATCTTGTCTGATGAGGGTGTGATTCTAATTGAAGTGCCAAATATGAATAGTTTTTTGTTAAAGGCAATAAAATTATTTTTTTTAATAAAAGGTAAAGCCTGGTCTCCTTTCTTATCGCCTTTACATAAACCATATCATAGCTATGGATATTCAAATTCAACATTAAAGTTCCTTCTTAATAGCCATAATTTAAAGGTTATTAAGATAATTAATGGCAACCTGTCCAATAGGGGGATTGAAGAAAAGTCCTCCGCACCTCCTTTATTGAGAATTGTCGGTTTAATTATAACTGCCGTGGGAGCTATTTTCGGAATGGGTGACGTCACCACTATTATCGCCAAAAAGAAAAAATGAAAGCATTGGTAACCGGTGCAAGCGGTATGCTGGGAACTGCTTTAACCCCCGAGCTAAAAAAGGTTGGCTTTGAGGTTTGTTCTACTGATATTTCTGGTGATATAACATTCTTGGACATAAGGGATTTTGAATGTTCAAAAAGTGTAATCCTTGGCTTTTCTCCAGATATTATTTTTCATCTTGCAGCAGAGACCAATGTAGATAAATGCGAATTAGATTCTAAGCATGCCTATGAAGTTAATACACTTGGCACTGAGAATATCGCACGTTTGTCTCTCATTGTAGACGCAGTACTTGTATATATCAGTACAATGGGTGTATTTGATGGCAAAAAGGATGGTCTGTACAACGAATTTGATGAGCCCAATCCTATTAATATTTACAGTAGAACTAAATTGGAGGGCGAAAAGGTAGTAACAAAATTATTATCCAAATATTATATTATAAGAGCGGGTTGGATGATGGGAGGTGGCAGAAAGGATAAAAAATTTGTAGCAAAGATATTAGATTTAATTGGAGATGGGGAAGAGATTTCTGCGGTCACAGATAAATTCGGAAGCCCTACATTTACAAAGGACCTTTCAAAAAAAATGATTGAACTGGTAAATACAAATCAATACGGCCTTTATCATATAACAAACAGCGGGCATTGCTCCAGATATGATATAGCATTAAAGATTGTGGAATTTCTTAAGAAGGATATAGCGGTCAGGCCCGTTAGCTCAGATGTCTTCCCCTTGCCTGCCCCGCGCATACGTTCAGAGGCAGCAGAGAGTCTTAAACTTAGCTCTATCGGAATAAAACCGATGCGGCCGTGGGAAGAGGCATTAAGAGATTACCTTGAGGAATTGGTGTCAGAGAAAACAGATGAAAGATAGAATAAAAATTCTCTTTCTTACACCTCATCCAGAAGAGGGTGCAAGCACGCGCTACAGGGTAAAGCAGTTTTTCCCGTATTTTAACTCCAATGGAATAGAGTGTATTTTTCGGCCATTTATAGACTCTGGATGCTACCGTATTTTGTATAAAAATGGTTATTTTTTTAAAAAGGGTTTCAGCCTTATAAAAGGAATGGTTAAGCGTGCAGGCGAGTTTATAAACATATGCAACCTTGATATCGTATTTGTCCATTTAGAGGCCTCTCCTTTGGGTATTCCTGTATTCGAAAGACTATTTTCATTTTATAAAAAGCCACTCATCTATGACTTAGATGATGCCATATATATGAAAAGTATAAGCCCGGCGAATAGGCTTGCCTATTTTCTTAAAAATCCAACAAAGATATCGGATATCATCAGGATAAGTAGCCATATAATTGTATGCAACGAATACCTTGGCCAGTATGCCAGAAGGTTCAATCCAAATGTAACTATGATACCCACCTCTATTGATACGGATAGATTTATCGTAAGGGATTACAAAGAAAATAACAACAAAAAAGTGGTTATTGGCTGGATCGGTTCGCATTCAACAGCACGATATCTCACTCAGCTTGATGGAGTGTTTAAACGCCTTTCAACAAGGCATAATTTTGTCCTTAAGATTATAGGGGCAGGCAAGAATAACTACTTCCACGGTTTAAAAGAGGCATCTTATAGTGACTGGGCACTCGATACAGAACTTTCTGAATTTATGAGCCTTGACATAGGCATATATCCCCTGCCTGATGATGAATGGGTGAAAGGGAAAACGGGTTTCAAAACAATCCAGTATATGTCAGTGGGAGTGCCCTGCGTGGTGTCAAGGGTGGCAAGGAATATAGAAATTGTAGAGGATGGCGTAAACGGTTTTTTAGCCGGTTCTGAAGAGGAATGGCTTGAGAAACTCTCCCGTTTGATTGAGAATCCAGAACTTCGGAAAAGGATGGGCTTGGCTGGAAGGATTAGTATGGAGGCGAGATTCTCGATAAAAGCAAATGCGCCAAAATATATAGAGGTATTCCGTAAGGTTTACAATGAAAGATATGGTAAAAGAAACTCTTAGCAATACAGATTATGAGAGAGGTGGGACTCAAAAGGATTTTTATACTGAGTCCGACGTAAAATTTATAAACTGCCCCCTGTGTGGCACAAATCAATATAAGGAGATTTATAAAGAAAGAGGCGCCCTGGGGATAGTGAGTTGTCTTTCCTGTGGTTTGATATACATTAACCCGCAGTTGAAAACCCCTGAGACAGTTTACTGGGGAGATGCGGATAAATATTTTAAAGAGGCAAGATTAATTTTTGAAGGAAAAGCTCGGCATCACCGCGATACAAACTATTTGGATGATTTAAGAATGATTTATAGGTATAAGCCTTATGGAAATTTTCTTGATGTAGGAACCAATATGGGCTTTTTCTTAAGAAATGCAAAAGGATGGGAGTGGAATCTTTATGGTGTAGAGCCCTCCCCTTCATTATCAGAAATGGCAAGAAAATATTTTAACTTAAACGTAAAGACTGCTTTTTTAGAAGATGCAGGTTTTGAAGGTGAATTCTTTGATGCGGTAGCTATGACCGATGTTTTTGAGCATATACCTCAACCCACTAAATTGCTTAATGAGATTCGTAGAATCTTAAAGTCTGACGGCGTCTTATTTATCAAGGTCCCCAATGGTTTATTTAACCTGTTCAAATTTTATATTGCAAAGATGACAGGAAGGTTAAAAAAATACGATATTTTTGATTCTTATGAGCATGTAATACACTACTCTGACAGGACACTGCATCGTATACTTGAAAAATGTGGATTTGCTGTAATAAGAACCTATATAGGTAAACCTATACAACTTCCTGTATGGCATAAGTATGTTGGTCACTTTTATCAGTATCCAAGCCCATGGATACTTGACCCAGTTAGACAGAGCCTCAGAGTTATTTTTTACTGGCTGTCATTTCTCGAATTCTGGATTAGATTTAAGAAGGCGGGCTATCTAGCTCCAAATTTCGTTATTATAGCAAAAAAGGTGTAATATGTGCGGTATATGCGGAATTATAGACTTTTCAGGTAAAAAGATAGAAGAACAGACAATTAGAGTAATGTGCTCCAAGATGCGACATCGTGGTCCTGACGACGAGGGAATTTATATAAACAAGAAAACTACCTCTGTGGGATTGGGACATAGACGACTTAGCATTATTGATTTATCATCTTCAGGACATCAGCCTATGTCTAATGAAGACCAAACCGTATGGATTGTGTTAAATGGGGAAATTTATAATTATAAAGACTTACGTTGTGATTTGGAAAATAGAGGACATGTGTTTAAATCCAACACAGATACCGAAACAGTTATACATCTTTACGAAGAATATGGCGAAGATTGTGTTAAAGAATTGCGCGGTATGTTTGCCTTTGCAATATGGGATGAAAGAAAGCAAACCCTTTTAATAGCAAGGGATAGACTTGGTAAAAAGCCGTT
>VGKN01000080.1 GCA_016867055.1 Candidatus Omnitrophota bacterium | reverse complement strand
TGAGTACTGCAGGAAGCGAAATAAAAATAAAAAACTCACCCTTTGTGGGAAAACCAATGTCTTAACTTTTGCCTGGGATCTCTGGGAAAGGACTTTCAATGAAATAGCAAAAGAATATCCTGATATAGCTACAGATTATGCCCATATAGATGCAACTACTATGTGGTTTGTAAAAAACCCAGAGTGGTTTGACGTTATTGTAACCGATAATATGTTCGGCGATATTATTACTGACCTCGGCGCAATGATTCAAGGCGGTATGGGAATTGCCGCAGGCGGAAACATTAACCCGGAAGGTGTGTCAATGTTTGAGCCAATAGGCGGAAGCGCTCCAAAATATACAGGGAAAAATGTCATAAATCCCCTGGCTGCAATCTGCGCACTCGGTATGCTGTTAGAAAATCTGGGTGAAACAGAAGCATCTAGATTGGTGGAGAATTCGGTCATAAAGATAGTCAGAGAAAAATTAAAATCTCTTGCTGCAGGAAGGATGGGTTATTCAACTTCTGAAGCGGGAGATTTAGTAATAGAAAATTTATAGAAGAATTAGGCTAAGGTGTAGATTAAACGATATATGTCAAACTCTAGTAGTCAGTTACTTAAATGGAGGAAGGTCACAGCAAAATGGATTGTTTCTATTTTGCTTGCAGTACTTGTGGTAGTTAAGCTAGTCTATGATTATAAAATCGGAGATATGGAGCCACTGGTGTTTTGGGTGATAATTGGCTCTATTTCTACAATATATCTGGTGATTCTTATAGCGGTTCTATTACCGAGAACAGCTAAATTCCTTGTGGGAAAAAAAGTATACTTTAGACCATTCTTTGCCAAAACCCCAGAAGAGGCAGAACAATACCTTCGGGATACATTTAAACCAGACATGAAAGCATTAATCCGTGTAGCTATCTTAGTTTTGTCAGTATCGTTAATTATTCTTTTAGGTACAATTGTCATAAATTTACGAACAAGATTGCGCTAAATCACTGTCTTTTAAGTCCTGAAGTAAATTATGCGGGCCAATACCAAATTGCCAATTACAATAGTTTCGAATACAGATTTATGCGGGTTAGATAATTTTTATATCTCATTTAGGGAACGCAGATTTCTCCTTTTAAACTATTATCCATTTAACTTACGTTCATTTATTGCCGAGAGCTATCTTACAAAATTTATTACTAAATTTAAAGAACCGGCGTTAAGTTGCTTCTTAATATTAACCTTAATAGAGAAGAGCAATTTTTTAAGGGATAACGTAAGGCAAATTTTAGCGTTTGCTTCTGAGACTTTTTTTATCTCTAAAACTCTGGATAAGAAACATATTGTAGGAGAGACCTGTGGTTATGAAACACATTGTTTGATGTTTGATGATATGAGGATATCAAATATTCAGAAGATGATCACTCTTATTGAGAAAATGGATATAGATGGTTATTTTGTATTTGACAAACAGGCAAACAAAGATATTTTTTTGGCTACAATCAGAGATCTCTGGAATGAGAAAAATCACGAAAAAATTATTTCATCATTTTCTGAAGTTATAAATATCTATGCGTTGTGTTTTAATAGGATTGGCTGGGCTGTTGATGAATCTCACCTACATATTTATACTCACCGTTTTGATAAAGATCAGATAGGCAATCTAATATATAATTCTGTAGATAAAGATAAATTTGAGGTAATAGTGAAGTGAGAAAGAAAAATAAATATAATGTTGCAGTAATTGGCGTGGGGGCTGTAGGAATTGAGATGCTTCGTTGTCTGAGACAGCGGAACTTTCCCATTGGGGATTTGCGAGTCTTTGCGCGCTCTGAACGGACTATTGAGGTGGACGGTGAAAATTATGCGGTTAAAAGTATCTCGCCCGAAGGTTTTGAGGGAATAGATATTGCCTTATTTGCTGGAACAGAGGGCGAGAAAGGAGCAGCAGTAACCTATGCGCCTGAGGCAATAAAAAGAGGCGCAGTGGTTATTGACAATGGTGCAGATTTCAGAATGAATCCAGAGGTGCCTCTGGTAGTGCCTGAGGTAAACGCTAACGACATAAAAAAACATAAAGGAATTATAGCAAATCCTAACTGCTCTACCATTCAGATGGTTGTTGCTTTATGGCCAATATATAAAAAGGTCGGTATTAAGAGAATAATTATTACCACCCTACAGGCAGCATCCGGCGCAGGAAGGCAGGCGGTAGAACAATTAAGAAAAGAATTGATGGAGTTAGGTAAGACAGAGTATCAGAGTGTCAAGGTCTCAGAGTATCAGGAAAAGACCTTGCCGCAACAGATTGCCTTTAACGTCTTTCCGCATATAGGGAGTTTTACAGAGTATAATTACACCAATGAGGAATGGAAACTGGTTAAAGAAACCCATAAGATTATGCACGCTGATAAAATCAAAATTTCAGCGACGGCTGTACGTGTACCTGTAAGAACCGGTCATTCGGAATCGGTTTATATAGAGACTGAAAAACTAATTGAACCTGAAAAGATAAAAGCGATTCTTTCAAAAGCGCCGGGTATAGTTGTGGTTGACGATATAAAAAATAGTCTCTATCCAATGCCAAAAGATGTAGAAGGAAAGGATGAGGTCTTTGTAGGAAGAATAAGAAAAGACCCATTTGTCAAAAATGGTATGTGGCTTTGGGTAGTTTCAGATAATCTAAAAAAAGGGGCAGCATTAAATGCCATACAGATTGCGGAGCATTTAATTTCCTCTAAAAAATGAATACCTCTAAAAGAAAACAGGGTTGGGCTTCAAGACTTGGTATAATAATGGCTGTGGCAGGAAGCGCTATTGGACTTGGAAATTTTTTAAGATTTCCTGTGCAGGCTGCCTCAAACGGCGGTGGCGCCTTTATGATACCCTATTTTATATCGCTTCTTTTTTTAGGTATTCCTCTTATGTGGATAGAATGGACTATAGGCAGATATGGAGGGGGTTTTGGCCATGGAACCGCACCTGGGGTATTTCACTCTCTCTGGGAGAAAAATCGATTTATCAAATACTTTGGAATAATAGGTATATTCGGACCTTTGGTAATATTTATTTACTATACTTATATTGAGTCTTGGACGTTGGGCTATAGTTTTTTTGCCCTTTTTGGAAAATATACAGGGATTAAGACTCAGGTTCAGATGCAAAGTTTCTTAAGAGCGTATCAGGGTTTAGAAAAGAATCAATATTTTAACAGCATCCTGCCCTCGTATATTTTCTTTTTATTTACATTTGGATTAAATATAATTGTGGTGTATTTTGGTGTTTCAGGAGGAATTGAAAAACTGTGCAAGATTGCAATGCCAGTGCTTTTGACAGCAGGAGTCCTTATGGCTATTAGGGTGCTAACCTTGGGCACTCCAGACCAGACTAAACCTACCTGGAATTTATACAATGGCTTAGGTTTCTTATGGAACCCTGACTTCTCTGTTCTTAAAAGCGCTAAGGTATGGCTTGCTGCAGCAGGTCAGATATTTTTTACGCTAAGCGTGGGGATAGGCGTAATCTTAACCTATGCCAGTTATCTCAAAAAGGCAGATGACGTGGCACTTTCTGGACTCACTGCTGTAAGTACAAATGAGTTTGCAGAGGTAATATTAGGAGGAAGCATAGTAATTCCTGCGGCATATGTATTCTTTGGGCCTGTTGAAATAGTAAACATCGCAAATAGCGGTGCCTTTAATCTGGGTTTTGTTACAATGCCTTTGATTTTACAAAAAATTAATTTTAGTGCTCTTTTTGGTTTTATATGGTTTCTACTCCTATTTCTTGCTGGAATTACCTCAAGCGTCTCTTTAATAGAACCTGCAGTCGCATTTATGGAGGATTAATTTAATATAGACAGGAAAAAAGCAGTAACAATATTTGCAATAATCTCTTTTATATTGTGCCAACCAGTTATTTTTCTTCTAAGACACGGTGTGGTGAATGAACTGGATTTCTGGGGAGGCACATTCTGCTTGGTTTTGTTTGGAACAGTTGAAACTATTCTATTTGCATGGGTATTTGGTATGGAAAAAGCGTGGACAGAGATACACTACGGTGCTGATATACGAATCCCTAAAATTTATAAATTTATAATAAAATATATTACACCCTTGTTTTTGTTCTTTATCTTGGGATTCTGGTTTTTTCAGGAAGGAATACCAATAATTTTGATGAAAAATGTAGCATCTTATGATAAAATATTTGTCTTAGGAACAAGGATTGGGTTATTCTTACTGCTTTTAGTCTTGGCTATTATGGTGAAATTTGCTTGGCGTAAGAAAAGCACAGTGACTAAACAGACCTAATTTATTCATAAAATTAATCTTGAGGAATATTAAACTTACAATAGAATACGATGGAACAGACTTTTGTGGTTGGCAGATTCAAACCAAAAATAAGAAGAAGGATTCTATCCAAAAGATTATCCGAGAGGCTCTGAAAACTATTTTAAAAGAAGAGGTCAGGCTTATCGGTTCCGGTAGAACTGACAGCGGTGTTCATGCAAAAGGGCAGGTTGCAAATTTTAAGACAAACTCAAACATATCAATTAAAGGATTGCATAAATCCCTCAATGGAATTTTACCGAATAAGATAAGGATAAAGGAAGTCAGAGAAGTGCCAATGGATTTTAATGCGAGATTCGACGCTACTGCAAAGTTATACAGGTATACGATATTAAACAGAAAATTTTCATCTCCATTTTATGATAAGTTTGTCTATTTTGTTCCTCATAAACTTGATATAAAAGCAATGAAAATGGCTGCTGGTTTTTTCCTTGGTAGGCATAATTTTAGCAATTATTGCGCTCAGGATAAAATTAAAAAGGGCTCAAAGATAAGAGATATAAAAAGGCTTTTGATAAAAAAAACAGATGGACTGATAAATATAGACATAGAGGCAAACGGCTTTTTGCATAATATGGCAAGAAGAATAGCCGGTGCTTTTGTTCAGGTTGGTTTAAAAAAAATCGCCCCTTGCGATATTAAAAAATCTCTTAAAGATAAAGAAAACTTATCTATAAAATATACTGCCCCCAGTAAAGGTTTATGTCTTATGAAGGTTGATTATTCCTAAACATATCTAAATATGGTGTCAAAGAGGTTTATTGCCATATACCTAAAGGAGATTTAAAAAATGAAGATTACAAAGAAATTTCTGTTATTCAGTTCAATTTTTCTAATTTCATTTTCAATTTTTATCCTGCCTTTATTTGCCCAAGAAAAAACAATAACGCTTGATGTAGAGAATATGAATATTGAGACAGTATTGAAGATGATTGCTGACCAAAGCGGTTTAAATGTTTCTATAAGCAAAAATGTGACTGGTAATGTTACGGTGAAATTGGAGAATGTAAGCGTTTATAAAGCACTGGATGCTGTTTTAAATACAAATAACTACTTATATTCAATAGAAAGTGGGATAATAAATGTTTATACCTACCAGGATTTGCAGCAGGGAGAGAGATTTGTCAACCTGCAGACAAAGGTATTTACCTTGGAATATGCGGATGTTACTGATTTAAAACGAGTTCTTTTATCTGTGAAAACGCCTCGTGGTAAAATTGAGATAAATGCAAGGAACAACCAGGTTATTGTAACCGATACCCCGGAAAAGATAAAGGAGATTGAGACTGTTCTTAAAGAATTGGACCAGAAGACAGAAATGCGTTCTTATAAATTGCTATATTCTAAAGCAGCGGATATAGAAACTAAATTATTACAAACAATACCAAAGGAAAGGGGAGATATATATTCAGACACAAGGACTAACAGCGTAATTGTCAAGGCAACCCCTATAATTTTAAAGAATGTTGACCAGCTAATTCAGGGATGGGATATTCAGCATAAACAGGTGCTTATAGAGGCTAAAATTTTAGAGGTGACTCTTGATGAGACAACAAAACTTGGCATAAATTGGGAATATAAGGTTTCTGATAGAACCAATAAACCAACCACAATTAACCCCGCTTTAAAATTCCCTGTTAATTTAACAACAGAGGGAGGAATTTTTAATGTAGGAAGCCTAACGCCAGATGAATATGCTATAACATTAGAGGCACTAAAAAGCAAGGCAGATACAGAGGTTCTTTCAAGCCCTCGGGTCGCTGTTATTGATGGCCAAGAGGCAAGTATCCTCGTAGGTAGCTCTGAGCCATACACAGTAGCCACAACAGACCCTATTACTAAATTGCTGGTGGAAGATATTAAGTTTGTTGATGTTGGAATTAAGTTAAGAGTCACTCCTCAGATAGGTGAAGACAATTATGTTACTATGAAAATACATCCTGAAATAAGCACTGCAAGAAGGGTTGCCGAGGTCAACAATGTTGTTGCGCGAGATACTACAGAGGCTGATACAACTATGATGGTTAAAAATGGTGAAACCATAATCTTGGGTGGTCTAATTAAAAATTCAAAAAAGAAAACAGTCAAAAAACTCCCCCTTTTGGGCGATATTCCTGTGCTCGGCTTAGCATTTAGAAGTAAGAACATAGAAGATGTAAAAAAGGAAATAATAGTATTTATAACCCCTCATATACTAACAAATGAGAACCGCCAGACAATCTCAACCGAAGAATATAAAGCATCCACGGAGAGGACAGGCAAAACCGATGAGCTGATTAAGGACTCAATAGAAAAATCAAGCGGCACAGAGATTTTGCCTCCTACTGAAGAAGAGAGATCAGAAGCAATACGAAAAGAGATGGACAGATTATTAGGAAGTGAGTAGTTATATGGATATAACCACTGAAAAAATTCAGGCATCGCTAAGGGATTATCTACAAATGATATTCCACCGTAAGTGGTTTTTTATACTTCCCTTTGTTATAGTATTTTTTACCGCTACTATTGGGAGTTTTTTCCTTCCAAAATATTACCGCTCATCTATATTAATTCTTATTGAGGAAGAAAAACCCGTCAATCCATTAGCAAGGGAGTTACCATATACCTGGTCAGGCCCACCGCCAACCCTTGCCGAGCAACTCAAA
Organism: Candidatus Omnitrophota bacterium; assembly: GCA_016867055.1. The sequence continues at coordinate 55 of VGKN01000080.1, read as the reverse complement.
ACCTTTACTGAAAAAATCCTGAGCTATCCACACTTAATAGCATTGGTAAAGGTTT
>VGKN01000079.1 GCA_016867055.1 Candidatus Omnitrophota bacterium | reverse complement strand
TGTAGTAAATGAATTGAAGAAGCACCTAAGCGAGGGGACAAGCTATGGCGCTCCACATAGACTTGAGATAGAATTTGCAAGGGAGATAAGAAAGGCAATACCCTCTATGGAGCTTATCAGATTTGTCAATTCAGGCACAGAGGCGACAATGAGCGCTATTAGGCTTGCAAGGGGTTTTACGGGAAGGGATGTTGTTGTAAAATTTGGTGGTTCATATCATGGGCATGCGGATTATCTTTTAACAGGAAGTGGCTCAGGTGTTATGAGTCTTAAGGTGCCAAATAGCATGGGCGTTCCTTATAGCATACTAAAAGACACGGTTGTACTTCCATATAATAACCTCAAGAAAGTAGATGAATTTTTAAGGTTAAGACATAAAGAGGTCGCCTGTATAATAGTTGAGCCTATAGCAGCAAATATGGGAGTAGTTCCTGCAAGAGAAGATTTTATAAGGGGGCTTAGGAAATTGTCTGCTCATTATGGTATAGTTCTTATATTTGATGAGGTTATAACTGGTTTTAGGCTCTCGTATTCTGGTGCACAGGGTTATTTTGGTATAAAACCAGACCTGACATGTCTGGGAAAGATTATAGGCGCAGGTCTTCCAATCGGCGCATACGGCGGAAGGAGGGACATAATGAAACTCGTTGCGCCTCTCGGAGGGGTTTATCAGGCCGGGACATTATCAGGAAATCCCGTAGCAATTAGAGCAGGTTTATCTACCCTAAAACAGATAAAAAAGGTGCAGAGGTTTTACTATATCCTTGATGAGAAAACAACATATCTATCTGAACAAATAAAGCTTCTCGCAAAGAAGATAAATGTGATTATAAGGATTAATAAAATATCTTCAATGTTTACAATATTCTTTACAAATCAAGATATCAATGACCATTCAAGCGCAAAAAAAACAGATACCTCCCTCTACAGCAGATTTTTTCATCAGATGCTAAAAAGGGGGATATACCTTGCACCCTCCAATTTTGAGGCAAACTTTCTATCAATGGCACATACAGACAAAGATATAGAGGATACCCTTAGGGCATGCGCATATGCCTTTAAGTCATTAAAAGGATAAGCGGAAGGAGAAAGTACTATGATAAGTATTTTTATTAATGGAAAAAAAGAAACCTTAGAAAAGGATTCAACTATCAGCACAATTTTGTCAGAGCGTAAGATAAGGCCTGAGATTGTGACGGTAGAATTAAACGACAGTATTATTGACAGAGAATCTTATAATTCAACCACCCTAAAAGAGAAAGACAAGATAGAATTGGTATTTTTTATGGGCGGAGGAAATGGTACAATGATAGCAAGGGATGCGCTTGGGTTGATAGGAAATACCCCCTTGGTGAGGCTTAATAGGTTGCCAACAAAGGATATGGCAGAGATACTGGCAAAACTTGAGTCTTTTAACCCGGGCGGCAGTGTAAAAGATAGAATATGTCTTAGTATGATAGAAGATGCCGAGAGAAAAGGACTTGTAAAAGAGGGCTCCACCATAATTGAGCCAACAAGTGGAAATACAGGCATAGGACTTGCTGTTGTTTGTGCGGTCAAGGGATATAAACTAATCCTTACATTGCCTGAGACAATGAGCCTGGAGAGGATTTATATTCTTAGGTCATATGGTGCAAAGGTAGTACTTACCTCTGGCATTGAAGGTATGCAGGGTGCGATAAAAAAGGCAGAGGAACTGCTTAAGAAAACACCCAATTCATTTATGCCCCAGCAGTTTAAAAATCCTGCCAATCCACAGGTACATAGAAGAACTACTGCAAGGGAGATTTTGGATGCCACTGAGGAAAGACTTGATGCCTTTGTAGCAGGTGTTGGTACGGGCGGAACTATCACAGGTGTAGGAGAGGTTTTAAAAAAGGTAAATCCAAATATAAAGATAATAGCAGTTGAGCCGTCCAGCAGCCCTGTTTTGTCAGGTGGAAAACCAGGCCCGCATAAAATCCAGGGAATAGGCGCAGGATTTATCCCAGAGGTGCTTAATCATAGTATCATAGATAAAATTTATACTGTCACAGATAATGATGCCTTTCATACCTCAAGGCAAATTGCCAGAAAAGAAGGGCTTTTTGTGGGTATTTCAGCAGGCGCAGCTTGTTTTGTTGCTCTGGAGGTTGCTAAAGAATTGGGTAAAAACAAAAGAGTGGTTACAGTGTTTCCAGATACAGGAGAGAGATATTTTAGTATGGAGCAGTATTTTGAGGGATAATTTATGGGAGACAGAACTATTAAAGAATTTGAAAAACTCAACCAGCAGTTTAGTGAAGAAGAGAAAACATTAAAAGTAGATTTTGATGAGTTAAAAGCAGGCGGTTTTATAAAACAAAGACAAAAAGACCTTTTTACAGTTAGACTTAAAGTCCCGGGAGGAAGGCTACCCATTTTGAAACTAAAAAGGATTGCAGAGGTGGCCTCAAGGTATAGCGGCTCAGATTATGTGCATCTAAGCCTCAGGCAATCGGTTGAGATACCCTATGTGCATATAAAGGATTTTGATAAACTTGTAAGGGAGTTAAAGGAGGTGGGGCAAGAGGTGGCTTCCTGCGGAGCGAGGGTAAGGGTGCCTACTGCCTGTAGCGGTTGTGAATATAATCCGCGAGGTATCTCTGATACCCAGAAATTTGCCCAGGAGGTGGACAAGCGCTATTTTGGAAGACCACAGCACCATAAATTTAAGATTTCCTTCTCAGGTTGTCCTATTGATTGCGCAAGAACCAAAGAGATGGATTTAGGCTTTCAGGGTGAGGTTGAGCCAATGTGGGATGAGTCAAGTTGTATAGGCTGCAGGTTGTGTGCGAGGGTATGCCCTACTAGTGCGATAATATCGGATAAGGATACAGGAAAACCCCATTATTATCCTGAAAAGTGTATCTATTGTGGTCAGTGTATCAAGGTATGTCCGACAGATTCCTGGCGCGCAAGGCAAACAGGCCATTGCGTTAGAATAGGTGGAAAGCATGGGTATATTCCACGCCAGGCAAATACAGTAGCGCATTTAATTCCAGAAAACAGGATATTTGAGATTATAGATAAAACCATCCAGTGGTATGAGAAGAACGGCCAGAAGCGCGAGAGAATTGGCAATACAATTGAGAGAGTAGGCCTTTCTAGGTATTTAGAGTTTATGGGGGATTTGCTAAAATGGACATAAGATTTAATGAGAGTCTTGATTTAACAGGTGTGGCATGCCCTATGAATTTTGTGAAGACCAAACTTAAACTTGAAGAGATGGAGAAAGGTAAAATTTTAGAGGTTATTTTAGATGAGGGTGAGCCAATTATGAATGTGCCAAAGAGCATAAAAGAAGAGGGGCATAGGATATTGGCAATTGAGTCCTTTGGGGATAGATTTAAGTTGTATGTGCAGAAACAATAATATATAATATCCCAAAATTAGGGGGTAGTAGTCTTGAACTTTATTAAGGGTCTTAAGTGTAGAGAGTGCGGCAGGGAATATCCTAAGAAGGCGGTATTTGTATGTGAATTTTGCTTTGGCTCTCTTGAGGTTGACTACGACTATCCAAGGATTAAAACTCACCTAAGTAAAGATATCATTACCTCAAGGCCTAAAAATCTCTGGAGATATAAAGAGCTTTTGCCTTTAGATAATGAGCCTACCGTAGGCCTTGATTCTGGTTTTACACCACTTATAAGGGCAGAGAATTTAGCAAGGGTTTTTAGGGTTAAAGAACTCTATATAAAAGACGATTCAGTTTGTCATCCTACCTTATCATTTAAGGATAGGGTGGTAGCGGTAGCACTTTCAAAGGCAAAGGAGTTTGGGTTTGATACGGTTGCCTGTGCCTCAACAGGAAACCTTGCAAATTCAGTGAGTGCACAGGCGGCAAAGGCAAACCTAAAGAGATTCATATTTATCCCTGCGGACCTGGAATTAAGCAAGGTAGTGGGCTCTCTTGTTTATCAGCCTAATCTCATTGCCGTTGAAGGTAATTATGACGAGGTAAATAGACTTTGCAGCGAGATAGCAAGTAAATTTAGATGGGCATTTGTGAATATTAATATAAGACCATACTATGCAGAAGGCTCAAAGACATTTGGCTATGAAATTGTAGAACAGCTTGGATGGAAAACCCCACAGCATATAATAGTTCCTGTTGCCGGCGGTTCTCTAATCTCCAAGGTCTTAAAAGGATTTAATGAATTTTATAAACTTGGATTTATAGGTGAGCCAAAGACGAAAATCTATGCTGCCCAGCCACATGGGTGTTCACCCGTGGTTACTGCTGTAAAGGAAAACAGTGATATCATAAAGCCAGTTAAGCCAAAAACCATCTCAAAGAGTCTTGCCATAGGAAATCCTGCCGATGGTTATTATGCAGTAGATACGGTAAGGTCAACAGGCGGATGGGCTGAAGAGGTTACAGATAGCGAGATAGTTGAGGCTATGAAATTACTTGCCGAGTGCGAGGGTATATTTACGGAGACAGCGGGGGGCGTTACAGTTGGGGCTACAAAGAAGTTAATAGAGCAAGGAAGAATCCCTAAAGACGAATCTATAGTTATATGCATCACTGCCCACGGACTTAAGACGCAGGAGGTTCTTTTAGATAGTCTCGTAAAGCCGGTTAAGATAAAACCCAATATTGAAGCATTTGAACAGATATTAGAAAAAACTGACATAAAATTTTAAGGAGGAAGTTATGTCCATAAATGTAAGAATACCAACACCTCTTCAGAAACTAACAGAGGACAAAATTGAGGTTAGCGCAAATGGAAAAACTGTATTAGAACTTATTGATGATCTGGATAAGAAATATCCGGGCATTAAGGAAAGGGTATGTGACGAGAAGGGTAAGATAAGAAGATTTGTTAATATATATCTTAACGAAGAGGATATCAGGTTTTTAAACAAGGAAGAAACTCCCCTTAAGGATGGCGATGAGGTGTCTATTATTCCTGCTATAGCAGGGGGAAATATATAAAGGTTAAAATGAAGAATGTGGCTATAATCGTAGTTGATATGATAAATGATTTTGTAATTGGTAAATTTGGAAGTCAAAGAGCAGTTTCCATAGTAAAGAATATAAGAAAGATTTTAGATTTTGCTAAAGATAAGAAGATTCCTGTTATATATGTTCAAGATTGCCATAAGAAGGGCGATTTTGAATTGTCTATATGGGGTCCACATGCCTTATGCGGCAGTTTTGGTGCAAGGACCATCAAAGAGCTTGTTCCTAAAAAAGGGGACATCCTGCTTAAGAAAAATACCCTTAGCGGATTTTTTAATACGAGACTGAAAGATATTTTAAAGAGGTCAATGTCAAAAGATGTGGTAATTATGGGTATAAGCACAGACATCTGCGTCCAGCATACAGCAGCAGATGCTTTTTTCAGGGGATTTAAGGTAATTATACCCAAAGACTGCGTTACCTCTATAGATGATGCTAAGGCGCACAATAATAGTCTCAGGTATATGCAAAGGGTATATGGTGCAAGGATTTTAAGTTCAGGTGAGTTTATAAAAATATATGACAAGGTTTAATATATCCAAAGAAGAGGATATTTTAAGAGGAGATACTACAGATATATACTTTGTTAGGACACAAGAGATTCTTAAACATTATGGTATTGACAAAAAGAGGGCGTATTCTGAGTTCACCTGCGGAGATCTCCCAGAGGGATACAGCTGGGCAGTATTCTGCGGCCTTGATGAGGTATTGAAGTTATTTCAGAAAATTCCATGCGATCTTTATGCCCTACCTGAAGGAACACTCTTTCCAGCCCTTGATATTACAGGGGTAAGAATTCCTGTTATGACCATAGAGGGACCTTATGGCGATTACTCCATTTATGAAACCCCTGCATTGGGGTTTATCTGCCAGGCAACAGGAATTGCAACTAAATCAGCGAGATTAAGAAAATTGGCAGGTGATTTGCTTATTCTTTCATTTGGTATAAGAAGGATGCATCCTGCAATTGCGCCTATGATTGATAGGGCTGCCTATATTGGAGGATGTGACAGCGTCTCAAGCATAATCGGAGCAAATACAATAAATAAAGAACCTATGGGAACAATGCCCCACGCCCTTGTAGTTATGTTTGGTTCTCAAGAAGAGGCATTTATCTCCTTTGATAGGGTAATGCCCAAGAAGATAAAACGAATTATGCTCATAGATACATATCTTGATGAGAAACAAGAGGCGATTTTGGCTATTGGGGCACTTGGTAAGAAGTTAGAAGGGGTAAGATTAGATACGCCTCCCTCAAGAAGGGGAGATATTACAAAGATTGTGCGCGAGATAAGGTGGGAACTAGACCTAAGAGGTTTTAAGAATGTCAAGATTATTGTATCAGGCGGTATAGATGAAGAGGATATACCAAGCTTAATAAATGCCAAAGCCGATGGATTTGGCATAGGAACATCCATCTCAAATACGCGGGTAATTGACTTTGCAATGGATATAGTAGAGTTAGAGGGAAAACCCTGCGCCAAAAAAGGAAAATTTTCCGGCAAGAAGCAGGTCTTTAAATGTTCCAAATGTTTTAGTTTTCTTGTTCTTCCCATTGCTTCAGCAGCACCGAGTTGCCCAGATTGTAAGGTAAGGATGAAAAGGCTTTTAAGACAATATATTAAAAATGGGAAAACCTTGGAGAGATATCCAGCGATTGATAGAATAAGAGATTATGTTAAGAACCAATTAAAACATATCGGATTAAATGACAGATAGACTAACCGATGAACAGATAGAAAGATATAGCAGGCAGATTATACTTCCTGAAGTGGGCGGGCAGGGGCAGGAGAAGTTACTTAAGGCAAGGATATTGATAGTTGGAGCAGGAGGGCTTGGCTCGCCAAGCGCCCTTTACTTAGCAAGTGCAGGGGTTGGTAATTTAGGTATTGTTGATTCAGATAAGGTAGAATTAAATAATCTCCAGAGGCAGATTTTACATTCAACTGATTCTGTAGGAGTTAAGAAAGTAAATTCTGCCAAGCAGAGAATAAATCATCTTAATCCAGATGTGAGGGTAGATACCTATAATATACGACTTTCATCAGAGAATATAATAGATATGATAAAAGACT
>VGKN01000078.1 GCA_016867055.1 Candidatus Omnitrophota bacterium | reverse complement strand
TTACATTTTCTTTACAGCTTATGGCAAGTAAGATAAATATTAGGAATTTCTTAAAATTCTCTTTCTCAAAATAATAAAGAGCAAAGAATAAAAAGAATATGGCGTATATCTCAAAATGGGTTTCAAGAAGGTTAATAGAGCCTAAGGTTGGGTATAGCAGATAAGATATTCCTATAAGCAATGCAAGGGTTTTATTAAGTTTCAATGTCGCCAAGCAGTATAAGGGATACGCTGCCAGAGCTAAGAATATAGTCTGTAAGAATAACAGTGTAAGTGGATGTGGAAAGAGTGCATATATGGGAAGGATTAAAAGGATAATCAGATATAGATGAGCACCAAATATTATCTGCTCTAAGAAGGGGTAATAGAGAAATTTACCGTGAATACTATTCCATAGAACGGTAATGTCGCTGGCAAGGTCCCAGTTATAACCAAAAGAATAATACTTTAAAAAACAGAGATAGCCAAAGGCAAAGATATATAAAGAGATAAATAGCCATATTAATTTATCAGCATATTCTCCTAGAGATTTACTGGTTAGCCTCATTAATTTTTTTAAACTCTGCTTTAAAGTTTTTTAAGCCAGTTAAATATAGAACTTAGGTTTAATGAGAATATTAGATTATTCTCTAAATTACAGCTTACTGAACAGGAATTACAGTTTTTAAGCCTTGGAGCCTGCTCCATAGCTTTCTTAACGCCAAGAGATTTAATATCTATCCCAGAAATCTTACCCATGTTCAATCCACATGCATACAATAATCCCTGCGAGTCTATATGACAAAATAGTCTTCCCGCCCAGCATTTTATTCCATTATATGTTTTATCGCTGTATAGCATGTTATAATCATCCCAGTTTAATAAAAACTCAAGATATTCCTTCGTTGAGCCAACCCTTTTGCCTTGTTTTTTTCTAAGTAATAGGTATTTAAGAACGCTTTGTAAATCCTTTTTGTCTGGAATTAGGTTCTTTATCTTATCAAATGTGGGCAAATTATTTTCATACTCTGGTCCATGATGCTGAAGCAATATGAAATTGGCATAGGTGTTGTTCTTTTCTGCCAAATCTAAAATAAAATCTACGGATGATAAATTTTTTTTAGTTAAGACAGTATTAGTCCAGAAAGTTATTTTATTTTTTTTCAGTACATCCATAGCATCCATTACATACTTAAAAGAACTCCTGCCCCTTAATTCATCATGAATTTTCTCTTCGCCATCAAGGCTCAATAAAATAACATCCACATTTTTCAACATCTCCACCTTTTCTGGAATATAAATTCCGCTACAAGAGATTCCTACAAACATTCCTTTGGATTTTGCATAGTCAATTATCTTTCCTAAATCATCTCGTATCAGGGGTTCTCCACCAGAGAGATGTAATTTCTCGGTGCCTGCCTGTTTTAGCTGAGCGATTATATTAAAAACATCTCCTGTAGTAATTTCGTACTTCTTATTTTTTCTCAAAACCTCATAATTGCAATACACGCACCTATTTGGGCACCTTTCTGTAAGAGCGATATAGACACCCAGCGGCATCTTATATTTATCAAATATGTTTGCATGCAAAACTTTTATCCCGCCATAAAATAGAGGTTTTAGTTTCATATCTCCTCTTTGGTTAATTCATAAAAAATCTGAATATCCCATCGGTAAATAGAAGAGCATAAATACTAAACCGAAAAGGTAACATAACAAACTAAACTTATAGAGGTTGGGACTGTATATAAAACGAACTATATGGCTTCCCTTGCTAACAAAAACAGATTTAAATGCTAGATTAGCTCTATATACTCTGTCCTCTTTGCCATCTATAAAAACTCTCCACGCATTATCATAGCCATCGCTATAATAAAGAAAACCATCTGTGCCAGCGTGAGTTCTTACGGTTATTCCGTTTGGACTAAAATTCAATACTTTAATCTTGTCTTGTTCATAAACTTTATCATTCAAGCTAGCTAATTTATCTTTTGGATAGTAATCCGCAAATTGTTTTTTTTCTAAGAAAATTGTTTTTTCTGCTGTATTGGTATCTATCTCTTTTAACCTATCTATTATCTCGTCATATAATAATATCTCTGTATTATGAACCATGCGTAATCTTGGACTGGTTATTCCCATAAAAATATTTTTAACATCCTCGGGGATTTGTTGATTATTTGCAAATTGATAAAAATTTTTCATTTCATAAAAATGGGTTGTAACCCATGGGATTTTTGTGCTGTATGCAGTAAAAATTTTTAATATGGATGGCACAAATGCATAAAATGGATACCTGGGTTGGATTAAGGCTAAACGGCTATCATTATATACTGGTTTAGTTGAGGACGGAATAATTATTTCATCTCTAGGCATGGTAACGAACTCAAAAACTGTTTTATTAAACAAAAATAAATCTATGAGTATCAAACCTGTTATTGTTATATACTTTACATTCACATTTATAATTCGTATTTTCAATATAAAAAACATTACTACACTACTTGTAGCAAATAGAAATAGATTAAGGCTTGATTTAAAAAGAAATTTTATAATCATATCTTCCATTTCTTTGGTAACAGGCATAAGATAACCTTCAAGTATTTGATATGACCTAATAAGGGATGGCAAGATTCTAAATAAATTACCAATCAATAACAGCGCCAGAAATAACACCAAAAAGGTTAACAAAAAAATTGGCTTCCTATAAGTCTCTATACGAGCCTCTAACGTTGCCTCTACTATCACATCAAGACCTATACATACGAAGTAGAGCAAGCAGAAAATAAAAAATATATTAAATGTATGGGTATTCCTAATGATAGAGAAAATCGGTAAAAATCTATGCAGAAAGGGATAAATAAAATAATTATCCCCAAGCATTAAGAGTGCAGTTATAATACTCGCTATCATAAAACCCACCTTATACCTATGATTTGAATATAGAATTCCTATTATCAGAAATAGGATTGGAATTAGACCTATGTACTGAAATGATTCAGACATATAATTCCAGTTAAAGAAATGTAGAATAAAACTGTAGGAGGTTAACAGATTAAAAAAATCAGCAGGAAATGAACGTGCAGCTAGCGGTGCCTCATAGATCCTTACAGTAGGAACAACATCGTTTGTGTATGCCTTATATACCGGTATAAGATTAGCGGATAAAAAAATAAATATTAGACAAGCTCCTATGATAAATCTACAATTTTTAAACAAGAGTTTATAATTAAAATTTTGAAATCCGCTGCTAACTAAAATACAAAGAACAAGAATGGTTACAGATAATACAACAAACATAGAATGATAAGAATATATAGCTATGCCCAGGAAAAATGCCGCCCATAAAATAGCCTTATTGTGCCCTTCTAAAAATTTTATCAAAGACAATAAAATCCACGGAGAAAGGTAAAAGGCGAGCATAAATGCATGCTGTCTGAGATATGATGTTGCCAGTGACGAAAACGTCAGAATTATGAAAGAAATTATAGCGCTGATTTTATACCTAGCCACATACCTAAAAAAAAGATAAGAACCTAATGTAAAAATTACATACCTTAGCAGCAAATCATAGTGGTAAAGACTAAGTAAATCTACCCTTATAAACTTTCCAAACAATACAAGAAAAAGTGTTGATGGATCTAGAAGATGCAGAACATTTATATTTAAAAAAAATGCTTCTCCGCAATTCATATATGGATTCCACAAAGGTAAAAAACCGTTATGTAAGCAATCGACGAAATACGAAAATATCCCATACCAGATAATACTGTCATGTGTGACACATAACTCACCGCTTATCCATAACCGCCACTGCAATATTATCAAACCCAAAATAACAGCAACAACTATAGAAACTTCTTTAAATTCTTCATTTATTTTCATATTTATAGTTAATTGGGTTCAGATTGTGCTTGAAATAGACTTTTCATATATAGATTAACTAATAAAGCAAATAATTTAAATCCCAACCGGATAAGAAAAAACCATTCCTTTGGTTTCAGATACCACAGCGGAGGAAGATAAAACCAACCCGCAGGTCCTATTCTTTTAACTAGTAATTTTAAAACCCTTGTTGGTCGCAAGGAAAATAGCAGGTTGGCTTTGAGAACCTCTTTTTTCAGCGCTATCTCTTTGCAGGTTGTTGGAACATAGGGAAGTCTTGATTCATTTAGAGCATCTTCTACAAGTGTTGCGCAGGCATTTAGATTAGTCCAGTTCTTTTCAATAAAAAGCCTGTTTTCTTCTTTGGCTATTTCATACAATCTTGTTCCTGGATATGGGGTGGCATTGTTAAATCTTGCGTAATCTAAGGAAAGCTCCTTGGCCAACCTATAAGCCTGTAAACGCTCCTCTCGTCTTTCGCTGGGCAAGCCGAATATAAAAGTAGCTGAGACACCAAAACCATATTTCTTTGCAAGTCTGACCCCCTCAATGTTTTCTTTAACCGTTTCCTTTTTATTAAGCAAAACCATCAACCTCTCCGAGGCGGTTTCAAGGCCAAAGTTAATTAATCTAAAACCTGCCTGTTTTAATAAAATAAGAATTTCATCGTCCACCGCGTCCGCCCTTGTCTGACAGTCAAAGGTTGCCTTTTTATAAAACTCTCTTTCAATCATCTTCTCAGAAAGCTCCTTTATTCTTTTCCTGTCGGTGGTGAAATTATCATCCACAAAATTGATGTGCGTCTGTTTATATTTATTTATAAGAAGCTCTAATTCACCTATCACCACGTCAGTTGGCACATAACGGTATTCCCTTCCTGATATAGCCCTCTGACTGCAGAATATACAATCATAAGGGCAACCCCTAGAGCTCATAATAAAACCTAAATTATATTTATCTTTATATTCCTCAAATAGATAATAGGGGTAGGGTGGCATTTTGTTCAAGCTAGGGGATAAGGCCGGTGGATTGTGAACAATATGATGATTTACTCTAAAAGATATTCCTTTTATCTTTGAGTAATCAATATTGTCTTTGATTGCCTGATAAAGTTCATCTATAACCTCTTCGCCTTCCCTTCTAACAACAAAATCAACATATTTATTTCCTAAAACCTCCTCAGGTAAAACTGTGGGATGGATACCACCTAAAACTATTTTTGAGTCTGGATATATGGTTTTAATAACCTTGGCTATCTCAAAACTTCTGTTTATACATGCGGTAAGGCTTGAGATGCCAAAAATATATGGTGGCAAAAATTTCTTAACAGCTTCAGCCAATACCCTCTCTGAAATAGGTCTTATGTGCTCATCAAGTATCTCAACCTCTTTGTTTCTATGGATTAAATAACCGGCGAGATAACCTATGCCAATAGGCACGCTCAAGGGGATATATCTTTCAAATATTCCAAATTTTGTTGATCTTGGATTTATCAAAATCATAGTTATTTAACCATATTTTACAAATAAAAATGCCTTTTGGTTATCATAACCAAAAGGCATTATAGTGTCAATAAATAAGATTATTTATTGACTGTTTTCTTATCCATTGTTAACGCTCTAAACCCATTCCTCAGAAAGTATATCTCCCTGAAGGCTGACAACTATTGATTTTATAGGTATCTTTCTCTTGGCTTGCTCGAGGGCTTGCTGGGCTATGGAGACTAAACCTCCACAGCAGGGAACCTGCATTATCATAACTGTAAGGGTATTAATCTTGGCATCGTCTATAAGGGATTTTATCTTTTCTACATAAACTTCCTTTCCTTCGTCTAACTTTGGACAGGCAATTGCAATGCTCTTTCCCTTTAGGTAGTCCTTGTGGAAGTCTCCTACAGTATAGGCTACGCAGTCTGCTGACAAGAGTACATCCGCCTTCTGATAGTAAGGTGCAAGGGGAGAAACTAGATGTAGTTGTATTGGCCACTGTCTTAACTGCGATTGTCTTTTGCCGGTTTCTTCCTGAATCGCCTCATTTTTACTTTTAAAATCCTGCATCTTTGAGCCGGGGCAACCAGAGAGATTATGCTTATCAACGGTATGTTTATGAGACGAAACCTCCTCTTTTGACAACTCATCAAAAGGATTTTTTATACCTTTTTCTCTTAGATAATCTATCGCCTGATTAAGATACTGCATCTGGTTATGGTCTTTAAGGTGTTGAAGATGGGCTTTAATAACATTGCTACCCTGCTTTACAATATTCTCCATAACTCTTCTCTCGTCATATTCTACCGCTTCTCTTTCTTCAATGGTAATCGCCCCTTGTGGACAATGGCCAATACAGGCGCCCAAGCCATCGCAGAATAAATCGCTTATTAGCCTTGCCTTTCCATCTATAACTTGTAATGCTCCTTCAGGGCAATTTGGAATACATAAACCACAACCGTTACATTTGGCTTCATCTATTTTTATTATCTTTCTCTTTACTTTAACCATAGTATTACCTCTCTTTTCATAACCAAGTTTACTATATAAGGAAAAATAAGTCTTTGACTTAAGTCAAAATTTAAAAAAGAAAGATATGGGGAGATTATAATTTTAACTGTTTTATTATTTTTTTAAGCTCACTGGCAGAATTATTAAGGGCTATTTCTTCTTTGAGAGTGAAAGCTTTATAAACCTTTCCAACTATAATCATTCTGCCCTAAAATTACTATAATACCTGGTTGCCCGTTCAAATAAATCTGGATTTGTCTCCTTTATATCGTAAAGTTTTTTTGTATCAAAGATTTTTTTAGGGTTCTTGTTTTCTATATAAAGCCTAGTGAACAACTTCTTTACATCCTCATCCTTTTTATCTATGGTTAGAATAAACCTATCAAAATCCTTTTTCCTTCTATTTTCCATTTCCACTGTCTTGGTTATGTAGCTATATCTCTCAGGACCAATACAATCCTTTGCCTTTGGGCACCACATAGCGCAACCCAAATCCATTTTGGGATTTATAATCTCTTTGTTGCACTTTGGGCATTTTCTCTTAAGTTCGTCTTTAAAAAGCTCTACGAGATATCCGCAATTAGAGCATGCTACCTCACATACATCGTCCGGGCCCCAGAATTGTTTATTTTGACCCGGGCATTTATCAAGCATAGTTTCTTCTCCTATACAATAATTTATATCTTAAAACCCGAAGCGATTTTTTGCAAGAGGTCCTGTTTGAGT
>VGKN01000077.1 GCA_016867055.1 Candidatus Omnitrophota bacterium | reverse complement strand
CCTCAAAGAATATAACTTACCTGCGACAATCTTTGTTATAGTGAATAATATAGGAAAGGAAGGATTTCTAAACTGGAATGAGTTGCAAGAGATGTCCTTAAACAATATAGCGATTGGTTCCCACACCCTAAACCACGCCTATCTAACCTCACTTGATTTAGAGACCCTGAATAACGAGGTGGCTATTTCCAAAAAGATGTTAGAGGAGAAAATTGGTAAAAAGGTAAATCTTATAAGTTATCCCTTAGGCGGATTTAATGAAAGGGTAAGGGGGGTTGTTAGAAAGGCAGGCTATCTCGGCGCCTGTGCTACAAATCCGGGAAAGAGATATCCAAATAATGACATATATGCTTTAAAGCGAATAAGGATTTCAAAGACATCTGATAACTTATTTGTATTCTGGATTGAGACCTCTGGTTTTTATACATGGATAAAGGAACATCGGGATGAGGACTAAAAATATACTTTTAATGAATGTAAACTGGTTAGGAGATGTTTTATTTTCAACACCCACCATCAGGGCATTGAAGAGAAATTTTCCCCAGGCAAGGATTTCTGTATTGATACATCCTAGATGCCGAGAAATTCTTGAAGGAAATCCGAGTATTGATGAATTGATAACTTATGATGAGGAGGGAATTCACAGGAGTTTTATTGGAAAATTAAGACTTATTTTTTATTTAAGGAAAAAAAGATTTGAAAGGGTTTATATTTTACATAGGTCTCTTACGCGCGCCATCATAGCATATCTTTCTGGCATACCTAAAAGGATAGGCTACCGCTATAGAAAGAGAGCCCTCTTTTTAACCGATAATTTTAAATTACCTCTTTCAAATCTACACCGGGCTGATTTTTATCTCGGTATTTTGAATTCATCAGGCATAGAGGTAAAGGGGGATGATAAAAAGTTAGAATTTTTTATAACGGATAAAGAGAGGCAAGGGATAAAAGAAATTCTTAAAACAGAAGGTATTCGGTATGACGAAGATTTTATTGTTATAAATCCCGGGACAAACTGGCTACCTAAAAGGTGGCCAAAGGAAAATTTTGCTGAGTTAGCAGATATTCTTATAGAGAAATATTCAAAAAGGGTAGTGATAACGGGCTCTAAAAAGGATAGTGCTTTGGCAGATGAGATTGCAAGATTGATGAAAAATAGGCCTGTTATTCTGGCAGGAAAGACCACCTTGAAAGAATTGGGAGGTTTGCTTGAGAGAGCTTCCTTGGTAATCTCTGCTGATTCAGGGCCATTACATATAGCCATAGCAATGGGAATAAAAGCGATAGGTCTATATGGGCCAACCTCACTAAATATTACAGGTCCCTATAGAAATAACCATATCCTTACGATACAAAAAATGATAGGTTGCAAGATTCCTTGTTATAATGTTGATTGCACTGATAATAGATGTATGAAGACAATCACCACCGGTGACGTTTTAAAAGAGGTGGAAAAGCTAATCAAATGAAAACTCACCAGATAAAGAAGATACTCCTGATTACCCTAAGCAATATAGGGGATGTAGTCTTAACAACCCCCGTTGTAGATATACTAAGAAAAAATTTTAGCGATGCATCTTTCCACCTTATGATAGGTCCAAATGCTACAGGTGTATTTTCCAGGGACAAAAGGATAGACAAGATTATAATATATGATAAACACATTAGGTTTAAAGAAAAAATTACCCTGTTTTTTTCACTTAAGGGCACAGGATATGACCTTGTGGTGGATTTAAGAAATACGCTATTTCCCTTATTTTTGAGGCCAAAATTTTATACCTCCCCTTTTAAGAATGCACCCAAGGAGATTTTGTCTATGAGAGAAAGGCACCTCTGGAAGCTTAAAACTATCGGGATTAATACTGATGGCGCAGAGTTATCAATTGTTTATGATGAGAGGGATTTAGACCATATAAAATTATTATTTAAAAATTATGGAATAGACTATAAGCAAAGGTATATATGTGTATCTTGCGGCGCCAAAAGCCATATAAAAAGATGGCCAAAAGACAGATTTTCAGAATTAGCCAAAAGACTGATAAATGAACTGGGTTATACTATTATTTTAACCGGAGATAGAGAAGATAAACCTATTACAAGTGAAATTGTTGCAAATTCAAAAGAAAGGATTTTTGATTTTGCCGGGCTAACTACCATAACGGAACTCGCCGCCCTTCTTAAGAATTCCTCTCTTCTTATAACCAATGATAGTGCTACGTTGCATATAGCCAGTTCTACCGATATCCCGGTTTTGGCAATCTTCGGTCCTACAGACCCTTTAAAGTATGGACCAAATTCAAAAAAATCAATTGTCATAAGGAAACCTCTTAAGTGCTCTCCCTGTGAAGTGGCGTTATGTAGATTTAATCATGAATGTATGGAACTTATAAGTGTGGATGAGGTATTTCAAGAAGCGAAAATCCTTTTACAGAATACAGAAAACAGACGATAGAAAACAAAAAAATCTGGTCTCTGACGTCTGTCTTCTGATATCTGTCATCTGACATCAGGATTTATAACTATATATGGACTACGAATTAAATGTTAGATAGGACGAAGATAAAGAAAATATTAGTAATAAGGACGGATAGAATAGGCGATGTGGTTTTATCAACCCCCATAATAAGGGTTCTTAGAGAAAATTTTAAGGACAGTTTTATAGCTATGATGGTAAGCCCTAAAACCAAGGATTTGGTCAGTGAAAATCCTTACCTTGATGAAGTCATAACATACGACAAGGATAATATTCACAAAAATATATGGTCCTCTATCAAATTTGCTTTTTATCTAAAGAGAAAGAAAATAGACATTGTTTTGATACTCCATCCCACAAACAGGGTAAATATAATAACATTCTTAGCAGGTATACCTATGAGGGTGGGATTTGATAGAAAGTGCGGATTTTTATTAACCCATAAAATTCCTGATGAAAAATATCTGGGCATAAAGCATGAGATGGAATATAACTTAGATGTATTAAGGCGTATTGGTATAGAAGTTGATGAGAATTTTAAGACGCTATTTGTTCCGATAAGAAAAGAAAACGAGGCAAAGATTGAAAAATTTTTTATGACAAATAAAATTAATAAATCTGATATTTTAATTGGGATACATCCGGGTGCAAGTTGTCCCTCAAAGAGATGGATGACAGAGCGCTTTGCAAAGCTTGCAGATATCCTAATAAGAGATTTTAACGCAAAGATTGTAATAGTCACAGGAAAATCTGATATAGAAATAGGCAGGGCTGTGGCAAATCTTATGCAGAATAGACCTATTGTAGCGTTAGGAACACTAAGCTTAGGAGAACTTGTATGCTTGATAAAGCACCTAAGGATATTTATCTCAAATGATTCAGGGCCAGTTCATATTGCATCTAGCGTGGGAACGCCCGTTATCTCTATATTTGGCAGAAACCAGAAGGGCTTAAGCCCAAACAGATGGAGGCCATTGGGAAAAGAAGATATATATATCCATAAAGAGGTGGGTTGTCAAACCTGTCTTGCCCATAATTGTAATATCGGTTTTAAATGCCTTAAGGAAATCAGCGTATCCGAGGTCTTAGATGCTGTCAAGAAACTTTCAAAGTATATTAGTAGTTAATCCATATGGCATAGGGGATGCTCTTTTTACAACCCCGATTATTCACACCTTAAAAGAGAACTTTCCACAAGGCAAGATAGATGTGTTAATCGGCTCAAGAACAAGGGAGATATTTGAGCACAATCCTGATTTATGCGAGATAATTGTGTTTGATAAGGGTAGATTTGATAAATCTAATTTTGTAAAAAAGATAGATTTGTTAACCACTGTTTTTAAGAAGTTAAAAAATAGAAGATATGATTTAATTATAGATTTATCAAATGCCCCGGAATATGGTTTCTTCGGAAAATTTTTGTTAAAAATACCACTTAGGGTCGGATTTGACTATAAAAGAAGAGGCAGGTTCCTTACAAGAAGGATACCACTTGAAGGCTTTGAGGGAAAACATATAGTAGAGTTTTATCTGGACCTCTTAAGAGAGTTAAAAATACCCATCAGGGATAATCACTTACACCTTTATGTTTCAAAGGAGAATGAAAAATGGGCAAAGGATTTTTTAATCAAGAATAATATTAAAGACACTGATTTGGTTATTGGAATAGTCCCGGGTGGTGGTGCAAGCTGGGGCAAAAATTCCTATCTAAAACACTGGCCAATAGAGTATTTTGAAAGGCTTTCCGAATTTCTGATAGAAAAACTTAAGGCGAAGATTTTGCTCTTTGGCTCTGATACCGAAGCAAATCTCTGTAAAAGAATAAATGATTTTCTTAAAGGAGAGGTTGTTGATACATCCGGAAAACTAAATATAGCTCAATTAACTGCGCTATTTAAAAGATGTAACCTTATTATATGCAATGATGGAGGGCCTTTACATATTGCTAAAACTCAAGAGGTAAATACCATATCCATATTTGGACCAGTGAATAGTAAGGTATATGGACCATATCCAAAAACTAACAAAGATATAGTTTTGGAGACTGAAATAGCCTGCAGGCCTTGCTATAAAAATTTTAGAATGCCTGACTGTAAGACTAAAGATTGCCTTAGAACAATATCACCTGAAATGGTATTTGAGAGAGCAAAGTCTCTTATTTTGAAACAAGGTGATAATTGGTAATGCGTAAGTAATTGAGAAATAATTAAGAGCCCAATATTCCAATATTCTTAAGAATATTGGAATAGTTATATAAGGAATAAATGGGAAGTGTTCCTGATAATCCTTTAATTTTTAAAAAATAGAAATGTACCAGAATTACAGAATTAATTCTTAAAGGAGATGATAATAATGAATGAAGATGAAAAATTTAGGGAGTTGCTTTTAAGGGGTTCTGAAAAAGAATTAGTTGAATATTATAGAACCCATTTGAGCCATACAAGTTCGGGCGTTATTCCAAATGATACTAAGAGAGAAGTAATAAAGGGTATATTAGACTATAAAAATGCTACAAGGAAAAATAGAGGGACAGCTACCATATTTTTGAATAATATTAGCAGACGATTATAATTTTTATGAGGAATAAAGTTATATACAGAAAGACCATTGAGGAATTAAAAGATTTGATAGCACATCTTGAACAAAATACGAGGAGAAGAAACGATGAATTCATTTAAAAAAACAACAAAAGATTTAAATTTACCTTTGGGAGCCGTATGGCTTATGAATTCCATCTCAGAATATAAGGGTAAACAGGAGTTATATAAGAAACAGTCGCCGCAGATTATTAAAGCCCTTGTTGAAATGGCATTAATAGAAAGTGCCGAGTCATCAAATCGTATTGAAGGCGTAACCGTAGAAAAGCAAAGACTCAGGCCTCTTATCATAGATAGAAGCAGACCTCGCGACAGGTCAGAAGAGGAAGTAGCAGGATATCGCAAAGCTCTTGATTTGATTCATAAGAAATATAAAACTCTGGAGATAGCGCCCAAGACGATAAAAGAATTACATCGTCTAAGCCATGCAGAGACGGCCGATGCAGGCAAGTGGAAAGAGAAAAATAACGATATTATAAGAAAAAATCCTGATGGCTCCGTAGAGGTAATCTTTAAGCCCGTAGATGCTAAAGTTACTCCCGAGGCAATGGAAAAACTATGTCTTTCGTATAGATATAGTCTTGACCAGCTGAAGTATCCTGCGCTTTATGCGGTTACCTGTCTTATATTGGACTTTTTATGTATCCACCCATTTCGCGATGGTAACGGCAGGGTATCGCGACTTCTTACGCTTCTGGTGTTATATCATCACGGCTATGAAGTGGGAAAATATATCAGTCTTGAGCGCATAATAGAGCAGTCAAAAGAGACATATTATGAGGCCTTACAGAAAAGCTCTTTAAACTGGCATAAGGCAAGGCATGACATTTCACCGTGGCTACATTATTTTTTAGGCACCGTAAATTCCGCCTATAAGGAATTTGAACAAAAAGCAGGTTGCATTAAATCACCCAAGGGAGCAAAGACAGAGATTGTTAGACAGGCAGTCAATAATCAATTAGGAGAATTTTCTATTTCTGATATTGAGAAATTATGTCCCAGCGTAAGTAGAGATATGGTCAGGGTTGTATTCAGACAATTGCAAAGAGAGAAGAAAATCGCTTGCCTTGGTAAAGGCCAATCTGCCAGATGGAGGAGAATAGGGTAATAAATTCTTGAACGGGGTAATGAATAGGGTAATGTTAGAAGATAGGAACACTTCCCATTTTTTGAATAGAATTAGCAGACGATTATAATTTTATGAGGAATAAAGTTATATACAGAAAGACCATTGAGGAATTAAAAGACAGGGCAGTCAAGTTGGGCGCTACGGAGAGTAAAATCATTGAGGTAAAAACGGTCAAGACCGCAGCGTGGGTAAGATACAAATGCCAGTTTGGATGCTCCGGTTTTGCAGAAAGCCTTACCTGCCCACCGTATTCACCTACGCCTGATGAGACGCAAAGGATACTGAATTCCTTTCAAAAGGCAATTCTTATCCACTGCCAGAGCGGCTCTCATATGGATATTTCCAGGGTGGTCATAAAAATAGAGAAGGAAGCATTTCTTGCCGGATATTATAAGGCCTTTGGTATGGGTGCTGGTCCATGCAGACTTTGTAGAGAATGTAACTTAAAGGGTGAATGCCGACATCGCGAGGAAGCCAGACCCTCTATGGAGGCCTGCGGCATAGATGTTTTCTCAACTGCACGTAATAATGGCTTTACCATTGATACCTTGGATTCAACCAGATGTAAGGCGGACTATTTCGGCGCTGTGCTTATTGAATAGGGACAGGCACTAATTTTAACAGTGCCCGCTTAAGAGCTCTTGAATTTTATGATAGAAAACAAGGATGAGCCGTTGAATAGCGAAGGGTATCCATTGCGGATAGGAAACAGGTGCTTGAGGTTTATATGAAGGTTATGGATTTTTCTTTCTCATCAAAGAGGATTTTGAACTTAGGAAAAATATCCATTCGGCCTAAAAGTAATGGCACCTCTTCTATTAGTGCCCAGGCCAAACGAATTTTAAGTTCTTTATCGTCTAAAATAATATTTGCTTTTTTGAGAATATACGGAACTCCACCACCCGAAACACCCTTAACCTCTAAAATTTCGTCACTTGAACTTTGCTTAAATCCCAGA
>VGKN01000076.1 GCA_016867055.1 Candidatus Omnitrophota bacterium | reverse complement strand
CCGTTTTAAGACAGAATAATATCCCTGTAACAATTCTTGACGCCGCTGTTTTAGGATTAGGTATGGAAGGCACAGTGAACGCAGTTCTTGAAGAGAAGCCTTCCTATGTCGGTTTTACTACTGTTACCGTATCGGTAAATAAAGCAGCTAAAATTGCCGAAAGTATAAAAAAGGCTAATCCGAAGATCACAACCCTGATCGGCGGACCTCACATTACAGCCATGCCGGAAGCAACCATAAAAATGTTCCCCATGTTTGATATCGGAGTCATAGGAGAAGGTGAGGTCACTACTGTTGAACTGCTAAAACTACTCGATCAAAACAAGGATTTCAGCAAATTGAAGGGCCTTGTTTTCAGTGATGGCGAACACATCATAAATACCGGTAGAGCCGAGTTATTAAAAGACTTGGACTCCTTGCCTATGGACGCCTGGGATCTCTTGCCCGATTATCCTAACGCCTATAAATCATCTGTTCATAAACTCGGTAGACTTCCTACCACATCTCTTATTACTTCGAGAGGCTGCCCATACAAATGCAGATTCTGCGACAATTCAATGTTCGGTACAAAAGTCAGAGCTTACAGCACTAAACGTCTGTTGGAGATAGTAAGGTATTTGCAAAAACAATACGGAATAAAAGATATATTCTTTAATGATGATAACTTCATAATGTTAAAAAATAGATTGGTTGAATTTTGTAATGCCATAATTCAAGAAAACATCGATTTAACTTGGGGTTGCTACGGACGTATCGATAACATTACAGACGAGGCAATGCTTGCAATGATGAAGAAGGCAGGATGCTGGAGGATATCCTTCGGTCTTGAGAGCGGCTCGCAGGATATTCTAGACTTTTATCGCAAAAATGAAACATTAGCACAAATGGAAAGAGTCATTGGATGGACAAAAAAAGTCGGGATAAAATCAAAGGGCTTCTTTATGATGGGAAACTTCCTTGAAACAGAAGAGACCTTACAGCAAACCATCAATTTCGCCAAGCGCATAAAATTGGATGATTTTCATGCCACATTCTTAACACCGCTACCAGGTTCAGAAATTTATGAAATGGCCGACCAATATGGAGAATTTGACAGAAATTGGGATAGGATGAGCATGTGGTTTCCTGTTTTTATACCTAAAGGATTGAATAAGGAAACGCTCGAGACTTACCGCAAGAAGGCATTCCTCGAGTTTTACGTAAGGCCGAGTATAATCCTATCGTATCTTACAAACATCAAAACAGTTGCTGACATACAAAAGATTTCAAAAGGAATATCGGCATTGATAAGATCATCGCTCGCTAAAACTAAAATATTGTAAAGGAGGACGTTTGGCAGATTTTAGCCAGTATTTCAAAGGGAAAAAAATTTTGGTATCAGGCGGCGCCGGAGCAATTGGTTGCAATTTGACTGCGGCTTTGGCTAAATTAGACGCCAAAATGGTTATGGTCTTGGATGATTTCTCATCTGCGCAAAAATGGAACGTTCCATCATTGCCAAATGTAATGCTGATTGAAGACAGCGTCCTTGACGAAATAAAACTGAAACGTATTTTCTTTGAAAAACCGGATTATGTTTTTCATTTAGCGGCATTTTTTGCAAACCAGAATTCCGTAGACCATCCGGAACAAGACTTGCTTGTCAACGGAATGGGCACGCTAAAACTTCTTGAGTATTCGGTGCTAACTGGAGTTGATAAATTTATTTATGCATCTTCCGGCTGTTCAATTTACGGTAGCAATTCACCCCTGCCTCTAAAAGAGGAATTTATGTCCCTGCATTTAAGTTCTCCTTACCAAATAACGAAGATGTTGGGTGAGCTTTATTGCAATTTCTTTAATCATCACTATAACCTAAAAGTAGTCAAAACCAGGTTCTTTAACTCCTACGGCCCCGGAGAAATACCCGGCCAATACCGCAATGTTATCCCCAACTTTATATTTTGGGCAATGCAGAAAAAAACTCTGCCTATTACTGGGACTGGCGACGAAACTAGGGATTTTACTTACGTAGGCGATATTGTCGACGGACTCTTGCGGGCCGCTTCCAATGATAAGGCAGTAGGAGAAGATATCAATCTTGCTTCGGGAAAAGAAACTAAGATTATTGATTTAGCAAATCTGATCAACAAATTGACTAATAACAAGGCGGGAGTCAAATTTGTAGCAAAAAGAAAATGGGACACCAAAAATCGGCTTTGCGCCTCAATCAAAAAAGCCAGCAAACTCATTGGCTATAGCCCAAATACCACTTTTGAAGAAGGAATCAAGAATGCAATCGCCTGGTTTAAAGCAAATTGGGATAAAATTGAAAAAGACGCCGATTTCCCTCCAGGGATGTCCTCAGCAGTAAGAGATTTTCAGTCTGATAAAAAGAAGAAAAAATGAAGCTTTTGTTTATCCTAGGAACTCGCCCTGACGCGATTAAATTGGCTCCGGTTATCCAAGAGGCGAGAAAACACAAAAACATAAAAACCTACGTCTGCTTAACTGGCCAACACAGACAATTGCTTGACCAAGTTGTTAATTTCTTCGGGATCAAGCCAGACTTTGATTTAAACTTAATGAAAGCCAACCAAAACCTTTCTGATATTACCTCGAAAGCAACATCAAAACTTGGCAATATCATAAAGAAGACAAAGCCAAATTGGGTAATAGTTCAGGGCGACACAACCACTACTTTTGTCGGAGCTCTCTGCGCTTTCTATAATAAAACTAAAATTGCTCATGTTGAGGCTGGCTTAAGGACATACAATAAATTTTCTCCTTTTCCCGAAGAGATAAACCGTGCCCTGACTACCCAGCTTGCCGATATCCATTTTGCCCCCACGAGAAAAGCAGAGAAATATCTGATAAAAGAAAACATTCCCAAGAAAAGAATAGTTATCACGGGTAACACCGGCATCGACGCCTTATTTTATGCACTGGATAAAATAAAAAACATTCCTCAAAATAAAATGGCGAAAAGCTTAAAAAATATTGATTTTTCTAGTAAGATTATCCTTGTCACAGGACACCGAAGAGAAAGCTTTGGAAAACCTTTTCATGACATATGCCTCGCTTTAAAGCAGATTGCAAAAATATTTCCTGAGTCAAACATAGTTTATCCTGTGCACTTAAATCCTAATGTCAGGAAACCAGTTTTTAAGATACTTTCAAAGGTTAAAAACATTCATCTTATAGAACCCCTTGATTATCCATCTTTCGTCTGGCTAATGAAAAAATCCTATCTTATATTAACTGATTCTGGTGGCATTCAGGAAGAAGCACCGAGCATTAAAAAACCCGTCATCGTTATGAGGAATGCAAGCGAGAGAATGGAAGGGATAGAAGCCGGCATAGCTAAACTTATAGGTACAAGAAAATCAGCAATAGTTGATTCGGTATCAAATTTGATCAGCAATAAAAAACTCTATTCTGGAATGATCGCCTCCAGAAACCCTTACGGCGACGGCAAAGCAAGCAGGCGAATTATCAGGGAGATTGTAAATGCGTAAAGAATTGACGAAGGTTAACGCACTTTATATAGTTTTCGATGTTGTCCTCATTGCAATTTCTGTCTATATGCCTTATATACTGCGTTACAATAGACTTAACTTAGAACAGTTGATTAATCTGCCGCTTATCTGGAGTAGTTTGCATTTCAGTAATCTCCCAACCTACTCGATTATCTTCGTATTTTGGACTTTGTTACTAGTTTTGATCTTAAATAACTACGGCTTATATGGCACAGACAGAGAACTGACTATACCCAAAGAATTGTGGCTTGTTCTGAAGGCTTTATTTTTTGCTTCTTTGCCACCGCTGGCAGCGATATTCTTTTTAAAAGTAATGGTTTTCTCAAGGTTGATTTTTGGCATATCTGCGCTATCAATATTCATCTCTTTAAGTTTCTGGAGGATAATCAAAAGATTATACGTAAGAAGGCTCATTCTGGAAGGATATAATAATCTCAACGTTTTAATAGTGGGCGCCGGAAAGACCGGAGCAGTGCTAGTTAACGAAATAAACAATCACCCTTTCCTGGGCTTAAACGTAGTGGGTTTTCTTGATGATTACAGAGACAAAGCAGATGTCGTAAATGGCCACCATATCTTAGGAGAAATTACCGATTTCGAAAAAATTGTCAAAAAAAGATTTATTGATGAAGTTTATATAACCATCCCTTCACAGAAACAAAAAGTTTCCGATTTAACTTCAGAGGCCAAAAGGCTGGGAGTTACCGTGCGTATGGTTCCCGAATTGTTTGATTTATCCATCAGTAATATAGAAATGCACCACATCGGATCCGTACCGCTCCTTCAATATCATACCAAAGGTATGCACGGCACTGATTTAATTATAAAACGGGCTTTGGACTTATTTGTATCAGGTTTGGCTCTGCTATTGTGTTGCCCGATATTTTTAATTTTGACTATTTTGATTAAACTGGATAGCCCAGGACCCATCTGGTATATTTCAAAACGCTGCGGTAAAAAAGGAAGGTTATTTAATTTTTATAAATTCCGTTCGATGGTGCAAAGCGCAGATACCATGCTTGCATCTCTAAAAGATAAAAATGAGAAAACAGGGCCTATTTTTAAGATGGCCAGGGATCCGCGAGTTACAAACTTAGGAAGACTTATGCGCAAACTAAGCCTGGATGAACTGCCCCAGCTTTGGAACGTTTTTAAGGGAGACATGAGCTTAGTCGGTCCTCGTCCGCCCACCCCAGAAGAAGTAGAACAATACAAAGATTGGCAGCTAAAAAGGCTCCAAATCAAACCCGGCATAACCTGCCTATGGCAGATAAGGGGAAGAAGCAATTTAAGTTTTTATAAATGGGTAAAGTTAGATTTATGGTATATAAATAACTGGTCTTTTGGATTGGATTTAAGAATTCTGTGGCTTACTATACCAGTGGTTTTAAAAAGAACAGGCGCCTATTAATGGATATTGTGAGAAACGAGAAAGGTTTTAATTGAATATACTTTTCATTTATTCGCGACAGGATTGCTACTCGAACGATAAACCCATTCAAAACCAAGAACAGATTCAATTTGGTATCTCGTATATCTCATCATTTTTAAAACAATACGGCCATAATACTAAGCTATTTGTAATAACGAGAAAAACAAAGAAATACAAATTAGAAAAACATCTAAAAGGTTTTCTGCCTTCCTTGATCTGTTTTACTGCGGTTTATTCGGAATATAGATTTATTGCAGAAATTGCAGAATATATAAAGAATCGATTCCCGGAAATATTCTTGTTAATTGGCGGCGTACATCCATCTCTTAATCCAGATGAATGCATTAAGGATTCCTTCGATGCTTTATGCATAGGGGAAGGGGAATATCCTACTCTTGAGCTAGTTGAACAGTTGCAAAATAGTCAGAAACCATCTATGATTTCTAATCTATGGATTAAACATGACGATAGCTTAGAAAAAAATTCTACACGTCCTTTTTTATATCATCTCGATATTTTGCCACCTCCTGATCGAAAAATGTGGGAAAGATGGATAGCTGAACCAGAAACAAACTCGTCCGTGCTTCTCGGTAGAGGCTGCCCATTCCAATGCACTTACTGTTGTAACCATGCGCTTAAAAAAATCGCTTCTGGACCATATGTTAGATTAAGATCGCCAGAAAATATTCTGAATGAAATTAAAGAAGTTGTTAATAATTACCCGGCCATGAAAGAAATCTACCTTGAAGTTGAGTCCATAACTTCAAATAGAGAATTTTGCATTGAACTCTGTTCGGCATTGGAACATTTTAACTCAACCCTAGAATCTCCTTTGGAATTTGGAACAAATATAAGAATATCAAAGAATATTGATTTTAATGAGATATTTAACTTGTTAAAGAAATGCAATTTTAAGTTTATAAATATCGGTGTAGAATCAGGAAGCGAAAAAATACGTAGCCAAATGCTTAATAGGGAATATTCAAACGAGGACGTGATTAAAGTTACTAAACTAGCACGTAAATACGATCTAAAAATCTGTTTCTACAATTTACTTGGTATTCCAGGAGAGACGGTTGAGGATTTTAATCAAACGATAGAAATTAATCGTCAGTGTTTGCCCGACTGGCATTTTCTCAGTATATTTTTCCCTTATCCTGGAACTGAATTGTATAATTTATCTAAAGATAGGGGATTGCTAAAGGAACCTCTTGATACTACAATGGAAAGAAATAGAGCAGTTTTAGATCTTCCCGGATTCAATAAAAAACAAATACAAAAAAATTATGTGTGGTTTGACTACAATGTATATAAAGGTAAAAAGCCCTTGCATAAAATACTACCTAGAGTTATAGTATCCAAAATTAAAACTAATTCTGAACTAAATTATTTTTATAGAATTTTGACCCGTAATACTGTTTTGAAACAGCTAAAAAATAGTCTAAAAAGGTACTAAAAATGAAGTTAAAAACAGGAGTAAATAAGATTTATAATTATTTTGATATTGCTACTTTGTTTTCTTTATGCGCTCTAATATTCTTTCTGCCAATTTCTAAAGCCTGCATTCAAATTTTTGTTAGTTTATCAATTTTCTGTTTTTTCGCCACGCTTATAATAAAAAAGTTCCAGAACTTCCCTAAGAGTGAATTAGATGCGCCGTTATTTATTTTTTTTGTATGCTTATGCCTATCCGTAATTTTTGCTGTTGATTTTCGGGAGAGCTTTATTACTTTAATCAAAAAATATGCTGAATGGTTTTTATTATTTTTTGCAATAGTTGCCACATTAAATACAGAAAAAAGATTTAAGATTTTTTTGATAATTTTACTCCTATCGGCTATCAGTGTTTGTTTTGATGGCATTTATCAGCAAATAACTGGGGCTGATTTATTTAGGGGACATAATTACGATTATAAAATGAGCGCTTCTTTCAATCATTACAACAATTTTGCTGGTTATCTTGGGGTTTTGCTACCGTTAAGCTTCTGTTTGTCAATTTGCGGTAAAGATAAAAAAAATAGGCTAATTTTTGGTTTTATAACGATACTGCTTGGTTATTGTTTAACCATGACCTTATCCAAAGGCGGATGTTTTACTTCTTTATTGGCATTCATCCTTATTTCACCTTTTTGTTTTCTAAAGCTTAAGCTAAAAAGACTCCCACGGATTACTCTGGAAATAGGGATTCTCTTAATTTTAGCAACCCTATTTATTAT
>VGKN01000075.1 GCA_016867055.1 Candidatus Omnitrophota bacterium | reverse complement strand
GGAATTAAGCCCCATAGAAAGCAACTGGCGTTCTAGGATAACTCTCAATGAATTTTTAAAAAGGCATAATATAGTAGGTATACAAGGCATTGATACCCGAGCCCTTACCAAGCACATAAGGACATATGGCGCAAGGAAAGCTGTTTTATCCACTATTGATTTAGACCCAAATAGCCTTATAAAAAAAGCAAAAGAATCCTTAGGGCTTATAGGGAAAGACCTTGTAAAGGAGGTAACCTCTGAGACTCCCTACGGGTGGGAAAACCCGGGATTTAATATTTTTAATTCCTCTCCAAACCTGCCAAGGGCTAAGTTTAAGGTTGTAGCGATGGATTTTGGAGCAAAACATAATATTTTAAGAAAACTTGTATTGAACGGTTGTTCCTGCGTTGTTGTTCCTGCAAAGACCACCGCCAAAGAGATTTTATCTTATGAACCTGATGGGTTATTTTTGTCAAACGGACCGGGAG
This sequence comes from Candidatus Omnitrophota bacterium, assembly GCA_016867055.1. The sequence goes on along the minus strand of VGKN01000075.1, from coordinate 6,824 downwards.
ACCCCGAGGGTGTTCCTTATGCAATAGATGAGATAAAGAAATTATTAGATAAACTTCCCATATTCGGGATATGCCTTGGACATCAACTCTTGGGGCTTGCTCTTGGCGGAAAGACATATAAGTTGAAATTTGGTCATCATGGCGCAAACCATCCGGTAATGAATTTAGAAACAAGGAGAATTGAGATAACCTCCCAGAATCACGGCTTTGCAGTTGATATTGATTCAATCCCCGATAAAGAGGTGATGCTGTCCCATATAAATCTGAACGATAGAACAGTTGAAGGGATGAAACACAAAGGACTTCCTATATTTTCTGTGCAGTACCATCCTGAGGCCTCTCCTGGTCCGCATGACGGGGGATATCTATTTGAGAGATTTGTGAAGATGATGGAGAAAAATATACAAGATAATCGCAGATGAAAAAATCAGATAGGCACAGATAATCTCTGCGCTAATCTTGCGGCGCTTATCTTGTGTTAATCTGCGCAATGATTTAAAAAATATGAATAAAACAGGCATAGCTCAACTTCCCCTTCATACAGGGAAAGCGCCTAAATGGTTATTTGAAAGGATGAGACTTTTAGCAAGAGAGACAGCCTTGTTTATCGTAAGGGAGCAAGGCCAATCCGAATTTTTAAATAAAATTTCAGACCCATTCTGGTTTCAGGCATTTGGATGCGTGCTTGGATTTGACTGGCATTCAAGCGGGGTGACTACAACCGTATGCGGCGCCTTAAAAGAGGCCATGAAGGATATGCAAAATGAGATAGGGATATTTGTATGCGGAGGAAAAGGAAGCGCTTCAAGAAAGACCCCAGATGAGATTGCCGATATCGGCCAAAGGCTTTCACTTGAGGTAAAGGATTTAATATATGCAAGCCGACTCTCTGCAAAGGTGGATAATACCGCATTACAAGACGGCTATCAACTCTACCATCACAGTTTTATTTTTACTAAAAAGTTAGAATGGGCAGTGATACAACAGGGTATGAACAAGGAAAATAGTTATGCCAGGAGATATCACTGGCTAAGCAGCGGTTTAGATGATTTTGTATGCGAACCACATAGTGCTATCTGCTGCGACAAACAGGGTCTCACTCTTAATATGGTAGCAGAGGAATCTAAAGGTGCAAGGGATGCGAGCACTGAACTTTCAAGGGTAAAACCAGGCAATATAATCAGAGAGATTAAAAAAATCCAGAACCTAAAATTACCTAAGCAGCATGAGATTTTAATAAGAGATATAAACCCTGATAGACTCAATAGGATATTCCTAAAGACTTATGAAACACAGGCAAGCAATTTTGAAACTCTTTTAGGAATTGAAGGCGTTGGCCCAAAGACAATAAGGGCGCTTGCCTTAATCTCAGAGCTCGTATACGGCAAAAAACCCTCCTTTAACGACCCCGCAAGATTTTCCTTTGCCCACGGCGGAAAGGATGGATACCCTTACCCAGTGAACAGGCAGTCCTACGATAACTCTATAAATATTATAAGGGATGCATTAAATAAAGCAAGGCTTGGGTACACAGATAGGATTTATGCTATCAAAAGGCTTAATAGGCTAGAAGTAGCAATTGGAGTATAACAGAAATCAGAAGACAGATATCAGAATTCAGAGAAAAACCTATTGTCTGTTTTCTGTTCTCTGATTTCTGAAAAAGCAGTATCTATGAAATTCATTTTAACCCACGAGGTTGGCAGACTTGCCAAATGGCTAAGAATTCTCGGTTTTGATAGTGTCTACCAAAAGAGAGATGATAAAAGAGAACTTGTGTTAAGGAGTTTGAGGGAGGATAGAATTGTTGTGTCAAGAAACGCCTCTTTGGCAAGATATACAGGGATAAGATTCATCCATATCAAAAGCGATTTATTGGAAGAGCAACTAAAACAGATGAGAGATGAATTGGGATTGAATATAAATGAAGAATATATGTTTACAAGGTGTGTTATCTGTAACGAACCTTTGGCTGGTATTGATAAAGAGAAGGTGAAGGATAAGGTTCCAGAATTTGTGTACAGTGCGAATGAAAATTTTGTTGTATGCCCAAACTGCAAAAAAATATACTGGCAAGGAACCCATTGGGGGAATGTTAAAGAGATAATTTATAAATTAAAAATTAAAGGTTAAAAATGAGAATTATAGCAGATTTTCACATACACTCTAAATATAGCCGAGCGACAAGTAAAGATATGGACATAGAAAACCTTTCTAAGTATGCGAAGCTAAAAGGAATAAATCTGCTCGGGACAGGAGACTTTACATATCCCCTTTGGCTTATAGAATTAAAGGAAAAACTTACCCAAAAAGGATACGGCTTATTTGAATATGACGGCGTTAATTTTATTCTGACGGTAGAGGTAAGCAATATGTTTTCTAAGAGTGGAAAGTCAAAACGTGTACATAATATTATATTTGTACCTACGTTTGAAGTGGCTGATAAAATAAATTCGCGTTTAGAAAGATATGGAAATCTAATGGCAGATGGAAGGCCTATGCTTGGCCTGTCTTGTGCAGAATTGGTACGAATTATTTTTGATATTAATGAAAACTGTATAGTTGTACCAGCACATTGCCTTTTCCCTGATACGTTAATCCATACTAAAGATGGACTCAAAAGAATTAAAGATGTTCTTAAGGGTGACTTAGTTTATACGCATAAATTAAATTATAAAAGAGTTACTCAGCGTTTAAAACGTGCTTATAATGGAAAAATTTACCATATAAGGCCATACTATTTCAGAGAGGGGTTGAGAACTACACCGGAACACCCATTTTATATTATTAAAACATATAAACAGTGCCGCTGGATAGGCGGTATATGCCGACCAAGCTGTTCTAAAATAAACAAATGTAAACGTAGATATTTTAAAGATTATCAACCTCAATGGATTCAAGCCAAAGATATTGCTCAAGGAGATGTGATTTTATTTCCACGGTTTAAAAATAAAATAAAAGATGTAGAAACATTAAAGATAAGCGATTTTTTGAAAAAGGAAGAGTATGTCTTAGCCAATGATAAAATATATCCACAGGGTTATAGGGTTAATAGATTAGAAAATGTTATTAAAATTGATAAAGATTTCTGCAGACTTTCCGGATATTTTATATCCGAAGGTTATACGAATGGACGCGATTGTTTATCTTTCTCTTTTAATAGTAGAGAACTAGATTATATAAAAGATGTTAAGCAATTAATGAAAGATATATTTAATATCTCATTATCAAATATGCAGGTTAAAAAAGGAGTTAACGGTGTCGAGCTTATTTTTTATTCTAAAATTTTACTTAAATTATTTAGTAAACTTTTTTATGCCAATAATCTTAATAAAAGAGCTTATTCTAAGCGTTTACCCAATTGGATGCTAAAACTGCCTTTTGAAAAACAAGTCGAAATTCTTAAAGGATGGTGGCGAGGCGATACAGGATACACTTCCTCACGTATTTTAATGAATCAGATGAAAATCATTCTTCTAAGGTTAGGAATAATTCCTTCTATCCGTATTGATTCTAAAGAGGCATATAAAAGAAGAGGTAAACATAAAATTGGTAAAAGAGAGATAGATATACAGCATGATAATTTTCAATTTTCAAACTTATCCATTTTCCAAAATAACCATGGTTTATTAGAAGATGATTGTTTTAAGGAGTTTAAGACAAAATCAAAGCGCAAACACGGCTGGATAGATGAGAGGTATATTTATATACCCATTAGGGACATAGAGGTTATGAAATACAAAGGCGAAGTTTATAATTTAGAAGTAGAAGAAAATAACTCTTACGTGGCAGAATTTGCCATAATTCATAACTGTTGGACACCATGGTTTGCCTTATTCGGTTCAATGTCAGGTTTTGATAAAATAGAAGATTGCTTTGAGGAACAAACACCGAAAATATATGCCCTGGAGACGGGGTTAAGTTCAGATCCTGCAATGAACTGGAGACTAAGTCAACTGGATAAATATACTCTTATCTCAAATTCAGATAGCCACAGCCCTTCCAAGATAGGTAGGGAAGCCAATGCCTTTGATGCGGAAATGGATTATCTTGAGATTTTAGATATCTTAAAGAAAAAAGACAAAAGACAATTTTTATATACTGTGGAATTTTTTCCAGAGGAAGGAAAATATCATTATGATGGGCATAGGCTTTGCAATGTAAGATTTTCCCCTCAAGAGACAAAAAAGAACAAGGGTTTGTGCCCTGTGTGTAGGAAACCTGTAACAGTTGGGGTTATGAATAGAGTGGATGAACTGGCAGATAGAGAGATAGGTTTTGTCCCGCAAAACAGCATTCCTTTTAAAAATATGATACCCCTTGAGGAGATAATAGCCCAGGTTAGAGGGAAATCTCCAGATTCCCAGGTTGTCCAGACGGAGTATAAGTCTATTTTGCAAAGGCTTGGAAATGAATTTGAAGTGCTCCTTGATATTAAAGAGGAGAGACTTCTTAATTCACTCCCCATCCAGATAGCAAGGGCAATAATAAATGTAAGAAGGGGTAATGTAAACATTCTTCCGGGTTACGACGGGGTATATGGCAAGATAGAACTCCCCCAAGAAGATGACAAACAGGAAAAACAATTGACATTGTTTTAGAATATGCCAAGACGAACTGATATAAAGAAAATTCTGATTATAGGCTCAGGACCAATAATAATCTCCCAGGCGTGTGAGTTTGATTATTCCGGCACCCAGGCCTGTAAGGCACTTAAGGAGGAGGGTTTTATGGTGGTGCTGGTAAACTCTAACCCCGCAACTATTATGACAGATCCCGAATTTGCTGATGCCACATACATAGAGCCGATAACCACCGAGATTATAGAAAAGATTATAGTAAAGGAAAAACCCGATGCCCTTCTTCCCACGCTTGGGGGTCAGACCGGTCTAAATGTGGCAATACAACTTGCCGATAACGGCGTTCTTGATAAATATGGTGTTGAGATGATAGGCGCAAAAAAAGAGGCAATAAAAAAGGCAGAGGATAGAAAACTCTTTAAGGAGGCGATGAATAGAATAGGCCTTGACCTTCCAAGAAGTGGGCTTGCCTACAATATGGATGAGGCAAGGAAGGTAGTTAAGGAATTAGGTTTTCCTTGTATAATAAGACCCTCCTTTACCCTCGGTGGAACAGGCGGTGGAATTGCCTACAATATGGAGGAGTTTGAAGAGATAGCTAAACTTGGCCTTGATTTAAGCATGATAAAAGAGATTCTAATAGAAGAATCTGTGCTTGGTTGGAAGGAATATGAGTTAGAGGTTATGCGCGATTTAAAGGACAACGTAGTCATCATCTGCACAATAGAGAATTTTGACCCAATGGGAATTCATACAGGTGATTCCATAACAGTTGCACCTAGCCAAACACTTACCGATAAGGAATATCAGCTTATGCGGGATGCGGCAATAAAGGTGATAAGAGAAATCGGAGTTGAAACAGGCGGAAGCAATATCCAGTTTGCGGTTAATCCCGATAATGGCAGGATGGTGATAATAGAAATGAACCCTCGTGTTTCAAGGAGCTCTGCCTTAGCAAGTAAAGCCACAGGTTTCCCCATAGCAAAGATAGCAGCAAAACTGGCAGTAGGGTATACCCTTGATGAGATACCCAATGACATTACAAAGGAGACGCCTGCATCGTTTGAACCCACCATAGACTACTGTGTGGTGAAAATCCCGAGATGGACATTTGAAAAATTTCCTACCGCAGACCCAACACTTACCACCTCTATGAAATCCGTTGGCGAGACAATGGCAATCGGAAGGACATTTAAGGAGGCGCTTCAAAAAGGGATACGCTCTTTAGAGATAGAAAGGTTTGGCTTAGGCTCCGATGGGAAAGGTAGGCTTGATACCTCGCAAAATCATATAAGGGAAAAACTTCGGATGCCAAACGCACAGAGACTTTTCTATATACGAGAGGCGTTTAAACAAGACCTTTCATTGGATGAAATATCTTCTCTTACCAAGATAGATAGGTGGTTTTTAAGAAACATAAAAGAGATTGTAGATTTTGAGGATGAGCTAAAAAGATACAATCTAAATACAATACCAGACGAAATCTTATTAAAGGCAAAGCAATTTGGATTCTCCGATGTCCAGCTTGCCAATATCCTTAAGACAGGCGAAGAGACAATAAGGGATTTCAGGAAATCAAAAAATATAAAAGCGGTTTATAAGTTAGTAGATACCTGCGCTGCAGAATTTGAGGCATACACCCCTTATTATTATTCCACCTATGAAAGAGAGGATGAGATAAGAGTCTCAGAAAAGAAAAAGATTATGATTTTAGGCGGAGGCCCTAACCGAATTGGTCAGGGTATAGAGTTTGATTATTGCTGTGTTCACGCCTCATTTGCCTTAAAGGAGATAGGCCTTGAAACTATAATGGTAAATTCAAACCCCGAGACTGTTTCAACCGATTATGATACCTCTGACAAACTCTATTTTGAGCCACTCACGATAGAGGATGTGTTAAATATAGTAGATAAGGAAAAACCCGATGGAGTTATAGTGCAGTTTGGAGGTCAGACACCGCTTAACCTTTCGATACCGTTAATGAAGGCAGGCGTAAATATAATAGGTACGTCACCTATTTCAATAGACATAGCAGAGGACAGGGAAAAATTTAAAGAGATGCTCCATAAACTTAAACTAATCCAGCCCGATAACGGCACAGCCACGGATGTAGAAGAGGCAAGGTCTGTTGCAAAGCAAATAGGCTATCCGGTTGTTGTTCGTCCTTCTTATGTTTTAGGTGGGAGGGCTATGGAGATAGTCTACGATGAGGAAAGCCTTGAGTATTATATGAAGAATGCGGTA
>VGKN01000074.1 GCA_016867055.1 Candidatus Omnitrophota bacterium | reverse complement strand
CCATGGCTCGTGCCGAAGCGACCAGGTTAATGATTGTTCCTCGCACCTGCGCCAGGCTAACTACCTGAATACCAGGTTCATTATAAAGATCTTCCTCAAACTCAGCTATAGTTTGGATGTTTTTTAGTTTTATCCCTATATCGGTCAACTTTCCCGGTAAGTTAAAGATGCGTTGAGCGGTGGCTAAAGGAACAAAAATTATTCCGTCATCCTGAGTGCCAGTCCGTTCAAATATTCCTACAACAGTAAGTACTTTATTGGTAGTAGGTATAAAAATCTTATCTCCTATTGAACGCTGTTCCACCTCCGCTGCTTCATATCCCATAATCGCCTCATCGGCATCAGGACTCAAGAACCAGCCCCCTGACTTGAATTTAGACCATGGTTTGAGTTCAAGATACGATTTCTCTATGCCCATGTAAAGAGCGAAGGCGCCGCGACCCTGGGGTCCTCCCTCTTGATTGTATACGCTAGAAACCAGTTGCGGCGTAATTTTATCTATGCGCGGGTCTCTGACTATTCTCTTATAAACCGCATCATCCATATAACGCAAGCCTCCACCACCTTTAAGCATTAGTGTCGCTGCCTCATAGGGACAACCTTTAGCAGTTACTAAAAGATGGTACCCAAGTTTATCAATATCATTATCCAGGCCTTGGCGATAACCCTCGTCAAAACCAAATAAACTCACTAATACTCCAACCGCGATTGCTACCCCGTGAATTCGGGGACACATCACTTATTTCTCCCTTTCCTCCCTGGTTTCCGAATTCGGGGACACATCACTTATTTCTCCCTTAGGGAATTCGGGGACACATCACTTATTTCTCCCTTTCCTCCCTGGTTTCTGTGGTTTCAAAATCCTGCCCATTATCTTTTCCAACTTTTCTAAAAATCCTTCTTGGCCTAATGGTCTTCCTACTCGCGCATGCTTCCTGAAAAGCTTTATATTTTGTTCATTGTCGTCCTCTGCCAAAAATGCCTTCCAATCTTTCACCTCTTCTATAACAAAATTATCCGATAATAAGAAATCTTTCTTTTTATACACATGTGCCTTTGCGCTTGAAAATTCATAATCTTCTGCTTTCTTTACCACCCCTGCCCTTACTGGATTGCGTTCAACATAACGAATGGCAGCATAAAGATACTTCTCGTCTAAAGGAAAAGAACTGAATCTTCCTTGCCACAGATACCCTCTCCAGTTTTCTCGGAAATTGATCATACGCGTATAATACTTATGGGTATCGCCCAGCCCTTTCGCCAAGCTATCTTCTCTTTCTGGAACGGCAATTAGGTGAACATGGTTATCCATTAAGCAATATGCCCAGAAACTTAATCCAGCTTCTTGACCATGTTTATGCAAAAGATTTAGGTAAAATGCTTTATCTTTGTTGCTAAAGAAAACTTTCTGTGATCTATTACCGCGTTGGGTAATATGATGTGGTATATTGGGTATGACAATTCGCGCCATCCTTGCCATAGCGCAAATTATAGGGGAAAGTAATAATTATGTCAATTAAGTAATGTGTCCCCGAATTAGGGAATTGCGTGCAGATTTTTAATAAGCGTTAATAATACAACCAGGTGTCAGCTATACCATCTTTATCTGTGTCTCTTTCTCCCTTATATGGTTTTCCATCTTTAAAGTATATTGTCTCATCCACTGTACCATCAAAGTCTGAGTCTACTTCTATCTTTTCAAGTTTACCATCAGTATAAAACTGCCAATAGTCAACCTTCCCATCATTATTTTTGTCTGACTCCACCCTCGATGGCACAAGAGAAATGGCCTTCTCTTGAGCAAAAACAGGTTTAAATGGAGCAGTTATGATAAGAGAAACAACTATCAAAAAACTTGTGCACCTCATCTCAATCCTCCTATGTTAAAAGTCAAATACTCCTTTTGCCAGTTTTAAAATAGGGAGCAGGCATATAAGCCGAGTTCTGTATCCCATACTTCGAGATGACAGTCATCTATCTATGTTATATGTTGCCATATAACTTTAGCGACCAAACCCAAGAAGTTTCTGCTATATAGCAGAATATGGCGGGCAACCTACTTCTTCTATTTGGTCTTTCTCCGGGTGGGGTTTGCCATGCACCTGTAGTCACCTACGGGACGGTAGTCTCTTACACTGCCTTTTCACCCTTACCCCCATTGCTTGTTTGCACAAGCAAACATATGGGGGCGGTATTTTTTCTGTGGCACTTTCCTTCTCCCCTTCTTGCTTTCTTGCGAAAGCAAGAAGGGGGGACTCTGTGTTACAAAGCACCCTGCCCTGTGGAGCTCGGACTTTCCTCCCCGAAGTAACTTCTAAAAAAGAAGTTTTTCATTCGAGGCGACCGTCCTGCCTGCTCTCTTTTTATGCTTTTTCTCCTTTGATTTTAAAAAATCCTTTATTGCACCAGTGGCTAATCTATCTGCTTCTGTATTTTGTCCTCTATCTATCTGAACCAAATTTATATTTTTAAACCTTTCAATAAGATGAGTGGCCAAATCAAAAAAAAGTTTTATATTCTTATCTCTAACCCTGAATTCTCCTCTTAACTGTTTTATTAAAAGTTGACTGTCACTTTTGATTGTCAAATTTTTTACCCTTAATGAAAGAGCTTCAAGAAGGGCGTATATAAACGCCAAATATTCACTGACATTATTTGTTGTCTCTCCGATGTATCTACTTATAGTATAAGTTTTTTCCTTTGTATTATCGACGATTACCACACCTATACCTGAGGGGCCCGGATTCCCCTGGGATGCTCCGTCGATAAAAACCTCCATAGCGCTTCTTTCCTTTTCACTACTCATCTATGTATAATATGCGTGAACAATTTTCACAGACTATAATCTTTTCATTCATCTTTATCTCATTGATAACCTGCGGAGGAACATTTAGATTACAACCCGAACAGGCTTCGTTTTCAATGGAGGCGAGAGCTATCCCATCCTTATTTACAAGAATTCTTTCATACTTAGTAAGAATTTGGCTATCTGCCTTTGTCGCAATCTCTTTTCTTTTAAAATTTAACTCACCTAATTCTCTATTTGCTTTTGCAATTTCTTCTTCTATTGTCTTTATTTTTTCATTTAAAATCTTCTCTTCGTTTACGCTAACTATCTTTTCTTTTTCCAGATTTTCCTTCTCTGCATCTATTTTATCTAAGATGCCTATTATCTCTTCTTCTAAAACAGAATTGTCCGCCTTTATGGTATTTATCTCTTTCTGAATAGCGGTATATTCTTCATTCTTTTTTACCTTAAAGAGCTGTTCTTGGAGCTTTTTTATATTTGCCTCTTTTGATTCTAACTCTATCTCTTTATTCTTTCTTTCAAGTTGCAAATTTTTAATCTTTTCCTCAAGGCTTTTTATATGCTTCTCCCTCTCTGCGAATGATTTTTTGAGTTCAGCGATTTCATTTGGTTTAGCTGAAATAAACTTCTTTAATTTATAAATCTGAGAGTCAAAACCTTGCAATTCTACAAGTATTTTTATCTGCTCGGCTACCACGCTCATATTATCCCTTTTATTCCTTTATGGCTTTGTAAACTCCAGTTAGTCCACGCTAAACTCTGCCAACTAAGCTAATATACTTAGAGGAATTAGCCCCTCATAAGTTCACTGTTCACAGTTAACAGCTCACAGATAAACATTTACTAATATCTCTTGTTCGTCTTCTGTCAACTGTTAACTGTCATCTGTCAACTAATATGGTGGGCGATAGAGGATTCGAACCTCTGATCTTCACAATGTGAGTGTGACGCTCTAACCAACTGAGCCAATCGCCCAAAATTTTTGCTAAGCAAAAATTTTGTCCCGAGCATTCTTATTTCTTCTTTATTTGCGAGGGGCTATTTAAAATCACTTCTATGTCCCTCGTTTCGCTCGGGACAGACTCGTCTTTGACGAGTCTGGTGGGCCCAGAAGGACTTGAACCTCCGACCCGCTGATTATGAGTCAGCTGCTCTAACCAACTGAGCTATGGGCCCGTTGAAAATCCAAATATCAAATACCAAAATCCAAAAATTAAAATATTAAATAATTTTTAGAGTTATAATATTACTATTTGGAGAGGATTTTGGCAAGGGAAAAATTGAGGTTAAAATAATACCGAGAATATTCTTAAAATTTTGGATTTTGATTTTTGGACTTTGGATTTATAAGATTGGAGCGGGCGAGGAGAATCGAACTCCCGTGAAAAGCTTGGAAGGCTTTCGTTCTACCATTGAACTACGCCCGCCTGCGTTTTGCTTCTGTGATACTTTTGGTAAACTTCGGCGGGCAAGCCCGCCTCAAAACAGTTAACAGTTCATAGTTGACGATTAACAGTTAAAAATAAGAAAGTTTGAGAAAAGATAATAACATTTATTGCTGTTTGGGTCAATAGTTTCGTATGATAAGAATAGAAGCATATCTTTTTTCTATTTTTGGTTATTTTATTCTTGTTTTAAACTCCTTAATGAACTGGATATAATCACTTTCTTCTATTTCCAAAAGTCCACCTATGGCTAGTAACCTAACATTTAGGGCATTTTCTAATTTTACAGACCTATTTGTCCATCCTCGCACTTCTGAAAGAGTAATTTCTCGTTTAGGTTCAACTTGAATTTGTTGTTTAATATCAACAACCCAATCCCATGGAGGCTCAAAATCTCCATTTCGACTATGAACTTCTGACAAAACCAATTGAATACCTATAAATCCTCCATGCGGAAATTCACGTACACCATTCCTGATACAATAAATAACAAGTTTATCATTATTTTTAATGCTTCCGACTTTACCTTTATTTGTTTTAAAACACATTTTAGAACTTAACATCTTTTTAAATCGCCCTTCAAAAATTCCTATGAATTCTCCTCTAATTCCTATGGTTTTAATATAATAAGCCATGCTCATTCTCCTCCGCAAACAACAAATTTCATTGGTATATATAACACCTCTATATTTTCGGAAATCAAACCATCGGCATCCTTAGTAAACCTAGAATAAAATTCTTTATCTGTAAGGACTAAAAGTTTTTTCTCTGCCTTCGTTTTTTCTAAATAAAAACACGCTGTAATCATCCTGCAGAATTCTGGAATTCTGGGCAGGAATTCTGGGGACACATCACTTATTTCTTCTTTTCAATACTTTTACTTACTATTCAAAAATAGAAAACGTCTCCTTTTCCCCGTCCCCTTTTTCGTCTTCAATCCCTCGTTTAAAAACCAAGCTTCGGAATGAATGCGGGGACATAACACTTATTTTTTTCTCACCAATACGAATATGGGGACACAACACCTATTTTCTCAATTTTTCTATGAATTCTTCTTGAATTAAGTGATGTGTCCCTAAGTTCTCTAAGTTCTAAGTGATGTGTCCCTAAGTTCTCCATGTGTCCCTAAGTTCTCTGAGCTTCCTCTTTAATAGTCTTTAATGTTATCTCGGCATATTTTTGTGCTTCACTTTGAGACATTACATTTTTGTAAATAACTACCATCCAATCCACAATTGCTTTTTCCAATTTTATTTTTTTCTCTTTATCCATCTTTATAAAAAATTAGGAGAAATTAAAGATAATTTATACCTATTTTTGATTCTGCCGGTTTTAATTACTCTCTAAAAAAACCAAAAAAGCCGACCTTTGATGTGAGTCGGCTTGAATTTTTTACTATCTCATAAACATACAATCAGAACTATAACTGTTCAAGCATTGATAAATACTCTTCTTTGCTAATTCCTAAAATCTTCAGGTTATTTTGGATAATAAATATGGGGATGTCTTTAATGGCAGGGATAATTATTGGCCGTTTCAAGTTCGCCTTTGTATAGACTCGATGGTCACCTTTTTGTCTAACAAATTCACAGCCAATATATTTTAAGAATTTCTCAAATTTTTTATAATCAATGGGTGTCAGGCGGGACAAGGAACTCTCACTTCTCTTTGAATTTGACCAACAGAAATTGGTGGTTTCCAGCACTTACGAGGATGTGTAATTTTTTTCCATCCGCATTCTAATAGAACATCCTCAAGGGTCCCCATTTTCTCGGCCTCTTCAAAGAAGAGTTGTTGTAATTCTTCAAATCTTTTTTTAGCCTGTTCAATGGTATCGCCGCAGGTAGAAATATTTAACGCAGGGCTAAATGCAATAAATTTATTGCCTTCCCTATAAAATTCTACAGTTAGAGTTACCTTTTGAAATTTTATCATCGTTTCACCTTAATCCTTTTCATCAATAATTATACCATATGAATTATGCCTAAACAAATTAAATTCAACATCATATCATTTTGTTTAGATTGGCTACACGCTCTAACTTAGCTGGAATTCTGGGGACGCATTACTTATTTCTTTTTCAATATTTTTACTTACTATTCAAAAATAGAAACGTCTCTTTTTTCCCATCCCTTTTTTCGTCGTCAATCCCTCGTTTAAAAACCAAGCTTCGGGACAAATTTTATCTTCAGACGCCCTTCGTTTCGCTATGGCGTTTCTCTTCGTTACGTCATTACGCTCACTCAGGACAGTTTTCCCTTCGTAAAACTGGTGGGCAGGGAAGGATTCGCCTACTACACTCGCAGGATTTGCTCCTTGCGTAGGCTCCCCTCGCTCACTTTCGCTCGTGATTCTCGCTTTTCCTCGCTACTCGCTCAGCGTTCGCTCGCTTCGAATCGCTTCCTCAAAGGAAAGTGTCGTCTATCCCTCGCTTCACTCGGGACAAATTTTAAAAAGCTAAAATTTGGTGGGCAGGGAAGGATTCGAACCTCCGTAGGCTACGCCGACAGATTTACAGTCTGTTGCCATTGTCCGCTCGGCCACCTGCCCGTAAAATTCAGTTAACAGTCAACAGTCCACAGTTGACAGTAAAATCATAGTACCAAAGAACTATTTAGCTCCTCGCTATGCTCGGGGCTCCATTCGTCGCGGCGACGAATGGAGCTGGCGGAGGGAATTGAACCCCCGACCAGAGGTTTACAAAACCCCTGCTCTACCCCTGAGCTACGCCAGCGAAAATTTTCCAACTCATTATTTGACAATAAGTTATCTATATCTGAACTTTTTACCCCTTTTGTATTTTCTACCTCCGGTGTCCAAATAGTGTCCATCTGCATACCCAAAATGTCCGCTGCTCGTTTTTTATGATCCGGAGAAAGATGAGAATATCTAAGTGTCATTTCAATAGATTTATGCCCCATTAATTCTCTAACTGTGTTCAAATCTACTCCAAGCATTACCAAATGTGACGCAAAGGTATGTCTTAAATCGTGAAAGTGGAAATTGATAATATCAGATTTCTTAAGGGCTGTAAAGAAAGATTTCTTTACGTCTCCGTAAGGCTTACCATCTTTACT
>VGKN01000073.1 GCA_016867055.1 Candidatus Omnitrophota bacterium | reverse complement strand
ATAATATTGTTCGTTTATTCTCAGGCGGAACTATACGAAAATCTGAAACAAAAACTTATAGCACTACCCGGGCTTTTACTTCTAAACTTTGGTGTGTCTTTAAATAATACAGTTGCAATAGTCAAGGTTTTGTTTAAGAAAAAAACACCCTTTGTCCGAACACCAAAATTTATGGTTGAAAAAAAGCAAGATAAGTGGCATAATAAATTCTATATTATGCCTTTAAATAAACTTGTTATATTTGAATTTCTTATGGGTGTTTATTGTCTTTGGGCAATTGATATAGCTTTTAAGAAAGGTTCTTTTATGATAATTCCATTTTTGGCGCTGTATGCCGCTGGTCTTTTCTATGTATTTATTTTTTCACTTCTTCATTCTAAAATAAAGGAAAAAGCAATAAAATAAAGAGGAGGTAGGGTATAAAGAGATGATTAATATAAAAAATATAAAGAAAAAAAGTGCGATTTTTTTTATTATCTGTTTGATAATTTTAATTATGTATAAAATTATAGCTTTTGCTCAAAGGAGAGACGAAGAACAACCTACTATCCCACCGAGTGCTCCGCCTACTCCTCCTGTAACAACCCAGCCAAATATACCTAAGCCTCCATCTGTTCCACAGCTACCATCTTTGCCTCAGACAACAGTTGTGCCGACTCTACCAAGTCTGCCAAAGCTACCAACCCAGCCAAATATACCTAAGCCTCCATCTGTTCCACAGCTACCATCTCTGCCTCAGACAACAGTTGCGCCGACTCTACCAAGTCTGCCAAAGCTACCTACATTACCCACTAATATAGTAAATGGAGAATATTCTGGCGTAGAATTAGATGAGTCCGGCAAAAAGAAGATTTCAATCAAAAACACTAAAGGAAACGAGGTAAAATTTTTACTCACAGAAGACTCTAAAATTTTTAAGGGAGGTAACCCTATATCAATTGAGGAGATAAAAAATGGCGAAGCAGTGGTAGTGCACTATGAGACCAAGCAGGAAGAGGGCGAAGAGAAAGAGAATATTTTAAAATCGCTATTTGTTGTTATAGAGGAGACCAAGACACCGAAAGAGAAGACTGAGACTCAAGAAGATTTAAAACCAGAAAAACCTATTTCAGAAGAAAACCAGGAATAGGTTTAAAAAGGAGGATTGTTAGATATGAAGGTAAAATATGGCATTGTCTGCGTGACTATTTCAATGCTTTCTATAGGTTGCGCCACAACAAGTACCCAGCAAATACAGGAGAGTCAACAGTTAAAGGCAAGGATAGTGCAGCTTGAGAGCGAAATCCAAAAGAGAGAGGAACAGAAAAATCAATTAGAGGCGCAGTTAGAAGAAACGAGACGCTCCAAAGAAAATATTGAGAGAAAATTGGGATATGTTAGTGCGGGAGGCACTATAAAAGATTTTGAATCTCCTAACGCCATAAAAAAGATACAGACTGCTCTTAAGAATGCAGGTTATGAGGTTGGCCCAATAGATGGGAAAATGGGTAGAAAGACCAAAGAAGCCATAAAGGATTTCCAGAGGGAAAACGGTTTAACTGCAGATGGTATAGTGGGCCAAAAAACATGGGCTAAACTAAACAAATACCTGACAGAGGAATAAAAAATATGAAAGGCTTCAGGTTTTTTATAATTTTAATTTTCTTATTTATGCCACTCGTTGTAGGTTGTGCAACTCCCTATCAGGTTAAAAAATTAGAGGAGGAAATTACTTCCCTTAAGGGAAAATTACGCGATACCGAACTTCAAAAAGAAGACCAGATAAAGAAACTCAAAGACTCGCATGAGGAGCAACTAAGACGAGTCAGAGAAGGTCAAGATGCCCAACTTAAAAGATTGGAGATAGAGAAGAAAAAAGAAGAGACCCGCCTAAAAGATGCAAAGGACACTCTGGCAAAGGAACTCCAAAAGGAACTTTCCGAATATAAAGCAAAACTCGAGATGAGCGAGCGAGGTCTTGTAATTACCTTTTTAGCGGAGATATTTTTTGATTCCGGGAAAGAGATTATTAAAAAAGAAGGCTTTGGAGTTTTAGATAAGGTGGCAAAGGTATTGAACGAGAAGGTCCCGGATAGCCTCATAGCGATAGAAGGTCATACAGACAATGAACCTATAAAATACTCTGGATGGCGCTCTAACTGGGAACTTTCTTGCCACAGGGCATTGGCGGTGCTGCATTATTTTATAGATAATTGTAACGTTATACCGCAGAGGCTTTCCGCCAATGGCTACGGAGAATATAAACCTGTTGCAACAAACGATACCAAGGAGGGTAGACAACAGAACAGGCGTGTGGAAATAGTAATACTACCTTCCAAACTGACAAAGCAAAAATCTGAATTTTAATCGTGGTCTTTTGAACATCACAGATAATCCTGCGAAACCAAATACTGAAAAGAACGTAGATTTAACCCCTCGCAGAAATCCCCACGTTTTGGTTCGTCTACACTCCCATCCCGAGTATAGTCGAGGGATAGCCTGAGGGATGAATGCTATATTGCTTTTTCTGCTCGAGAGCGGGCTCCACTATCAAATGGCAAATTTCAAAATTCAAAATAGAGGATACGCTTATAAAGAGATTATCAAGATCTATTAAATTTTATCATTTGGATTTTATGCCTTGTCATTATTTATTATATGTTCTTGTATCCAACCATTCTGTAGCCCGCACTCATAGAATAGTCTTATAGCGTTTTGGTATTCTTCTTGAGTTATGGTTCTATTTATTCGGTTAAATTTTGATGCAGCGTGTTCGGGGAAATATTGGTCCATAAGACTGACATGAACCTCTTTGGAAAGATTTTTTGATATAAATTTTAGGGTCTTCTCTGTTCCAGCCATATCATCCGGTAAGATTAAATGTCTTATTATAAGTCCTTTCCTTGCAACGCCTTTTTTGTTTAACTGCAAAATTCCAACCTGTCTGAACATTTCAAGCACAGTGCCCCTATTGGCTTTAACATAGCCAGTGAAATTTGACAGTTCCTTTGCAATAACATCATTTGAATATTTCATATCAGGTAGATATATATCAATTATCCCCTCTAAAAGTTTGAGGACTTCAAGACTTTCGTATCCACTTGAATTAAAAACAAGTGGAATATCAAACCCATTTTCTATAGCCATTTTCAAAGCAGAGATGATTTGAGGCAGGTATTGAGTTGGGGTTACAAGATTTATGTTGTGGCAACCCCATCTTTTGATTCTGAGCATCAGTTTTGCGAGCATCTCCTCTGTAATTTCAAAACCGGTTTTTCTTTGGCTAAAATAAAAATTTTGACAAAAGACACACCTTCCAGTACAGTTGGAAAAAAATATAACACCGGAGCCCTGCTCTCCACTTATCGGAGGTTCTTCTCCAAAATGTCTTTTATAGAAAGCAATGGTTATCTTTGAGGACGCCCTGCAAAAACCCAGTTCACCATTCATTCTATTAACCTTACAATTTCTTGGACAAAGAATGCATTTGCTGAGATTTTTTTTAAGCAGTTCTATCCTTTTATTAAGTTCGCCATTTAAATAAAGCGCCAAATAACCAGGCTTATCCATAGAGTTCCCTAATTTTAAAGAAATCCCAAAAAGATGTCTCATCCAAGAGAGCACTCAAGATTACTTAGGTTTTTTCAGAAATCTCCTTAAAGTATGATATAATTATACAATAATCACCCTATTGTTAGAATAAAAAATGAAAGCAAAATATATCTTAAATAAAAAAGAGGGTTATTTTTCCTTTGATATATCTAAAAACGTCAAAGCGATTTTTAGTATAAAGCCCAGAAGTTATAAAAATATTAATTTGGCCTCTGATAGCAGGGTGATTGAAAACAGAAAATGGCTGTGCGGGTTATTAGATTTAGACTATGAGAATTTAATTTACCCGAATCAAAAACACAGTGCCGAGGTATATATCACAAAAGCCTTAGATTTAGGGAAATCTTCTATAGGAGATTTTGATGCAGTTATAGCCACTGAAAAAAGGTTTCCCTTGGCAATATTCACCGCAGATTGCCTGCCGATATTCTTCCTTGACTCCAAAAGCTCTATAATATCCCTTGCGCATGCGGGATGGCGCGGTACCTATAAAAAGATAGTGCTAAACGTTGTAAATAAATTAAAGGTTGCTTTTAACACGGACCCAAGGGATGTAATTGTATGTTTTGGTCCCGGCTTAAGGAGTTGTTGTTATAAGGTATCTGATGAATTTATAGAGATATTTCCTGAGTCTGTAATAAATAAAGATAAGAAATTTTATTTTGATTTAATAGGAGAAAACATAAAACAGCTGGTAAGTTCTGGCATAAGAAAGGAAAATATTTTTGATAGTAAATTTTGCAGTTGGTGTGATAATGAGCTATTTTTTTCCCATAGGAAAGAAGGAAGGGATTGCGGGAGGACTATCTCATTAATGGCACTTCTTTAAGAATATGAAAACACCGTTTATACTGCTTATAAATCCATGGATATATGATTTTGCCGCATTTGATTTCTGGCTAAGGCCCTTAGGGATTTTAAGGATTGCTGCTATCCTTAAGGAATGCGGTTGTGATTTAAAATTTATAGATTGTCTTGACAGATTTAATAAAGACTTGATTGCCCAAAAGGGAAGGCTTCTTCCGAGGATGCGAGAATACGGCTGTGGGAAATTCTATAAAGAGAAGGCAGAAAAACCAGATGTTTTTAAGGGGTTTGAAAGAGAATACTTTAGATATGGTATCCCAGTAGAAATATTTAATAAATGTATAAAAACTTTAGAGACAACACCTGATTTGATACTTGTAACTTCAGGTATGACCTTCTGGTATCTCGGGATTCAGCATGTCATTGGGTTATTAAAAAACCACCTTAAGAACATACCAGTGGTGCTTGGCGGCATATATGCAAATTTATGCCCACAACATGCCTTGGATAAATCAGGCGCTGATTATGTGTTCTCTGGGACTGATTATATGGGGTTGTTAAAGTTCTTGAGCAGTTTTATAAAACTTGATATAAAAAAGGAATATAACTTTCAGAATCTGCCTTATACCCTTTTTGAACTCCTCACAAATAGAGAACTCCTTGTGATACAGACAAGCAAGGGTTGTCCTTTTGGATGTACGTATTGTGCCTCAAACATCTTGGACAATAGGTTTCTACAAAAAAGCCCGGAGGCAGTTATTAATGAGATAGAATATTATATAAAAAATTTTAATTGCAGAGACATCGCTTTCTATGATGATGCTCTTTTGGCAAATAGCGATAGCCATATAAAGATGATATTAAAAGGCCTGATCAGGAAAAATCTAACTGACTGCAATTATCACACCCCAAACGGTATGAATGTCTCAAATATAGATATGGAATTAGCGACACTTATGTTTAAAACAAATTTTAAAACAATAAGACTGAGCCTTGATAGTTCCAAGGAAGATATTCAGAAGAGCACCTCTTTAAAAGTGACGAATGCGCAATTAGAAAGAGCCATATTTTATCTAAAAGAAGCGGGATTTAAAAGCAGCGATATAACTGTATACACAATGGCAGGGCTTCCGCGCCAAAACATAGATGATATAATTGAGGATATAATCTTTGTTGCAAATCTTAAGGTAAGGAGTATGCTCGTAAGTTACTCTCCCATACCTGGCACACAACAATTTAAAAAGTTATATGACGAGGGTTTTGACTATTTGGAGCGAGAGCCCCTTCTTCATAATAGTAGCGTATTTCAGGCTATATTTTATGGTACCGACTTGGATGTGTTTAAAAGGATAAGGAGGTTTAGCAGTTTATGTAATAAACTGGTCTTATCCAATCAGGGTATAAACAAAAGAGCCCTTAGGGAAAGGGCATATAATGAAATATTTTTAACAAATTAAATTGAAAAAAATGACCATATTTGAGATAATATTAAAGTGGCAAACGAATCTCCTTGTTTAAAAACTATGTTACTTGTGCCCCATAATTGTTTGCTAATTAGAAGGAGGAGAGATAATATGAAGGCTAAAATTTTATTTTTAGTACTCCTTTTTATTTTTGTAGATTCTGATTTTTGCGTTGCTCTTGAGAGGTCTTCCTCAATTTCAAGTATTGAGTCTGCAAAAGAACTTGGAAATGTATTTGTTGAGGTGGCAAAGAGAGAAAAACCCGCTGTTGTAAGCATCACAATAGAGAGAACCTTGGAAGGAGTTACCATATTTAGGGGTTTTGATGAGGATTTTTTCAAGGGCACTCCCTTTGAAGACTTTTTTAAAGATTTTGAACCCCCACGCCACAAGCGAGAATATAAACCAAAAGCCCGCGGCAGCGGTTCAGGTGTGATAATTGACCAGAGAGGTTATATCTTGACAAATAATCATGTCGTTAGCGGTGCGGATAAGATTATGGTAAAGCTGAGCGATGGCAGGGAATTTAAAGCCAAGATAATCGGGACAGATACAAAAACCGACCTTGCCCTTATTAAAATAGACGCAAAAGACTTACCCATTGCTACCTTAGGTGATTCTGACAAGATAGAGGTGGGTGAATGGGTTATTGCCATCGGAAATCCCTTTGGCCTTGAACATACTGTTACCGTAGGAGTGGTGAGCGCTAAGAGCCGTTCAGGATTAGGGACAGGTACCTACGAGGATTTTATTCAGACGGATACTTCCATAAACCCGGGTAATAGCGGTGGCCCCCTTGTCAATATAAATGGTGAGGTAATAGGCATAAATACTATGATTATAGGAATGGGAACAGGGATTGGATTTGCTATACCGATTAATATGGCAAAGAACATAATTGAGGATTTGATAAAACATGGAAAGGTTACAAGGCCATGGGTTGGGATAGGTATTCAGGATTTGAGCCCTGAACTTAGAAAACACTTTAAGGTGGGCGAAGAAGAAGGCGCGATAATAAATCAAATTTATGAAAATAGTCCTGCCGAAAAGGCTGGTCTGAAAATTGGTGATGTTATTCAGGAAGTGGATGGTGAAAATGTTAAGGATGCTCAATCTCTGATAAAGGAAATCCTTAAAAAACGAATTGGACAGAAGGTAAGGCTGGGAATTGTAAGAGAAGGAAGGTTTATATATATTGATGTGATAACAAAAGAATTACCCTCAAGGTTAGCCGGTGTTAGAGGAGAGGAAAGGGAAGAGGAAGAAGCCAAGCCATTCCTTGGCTTAGATGTGGAGGAATTAACACCTGAACTTGCAAGAAGATATGATATGGATTATGAGGAGGGTGTTATAATTGTAGATGTAGAATCAGGAAGTCCTGTAGAGGAGGTAGGCTTAAGAAAGGGTGATATCATAAAAGAAATAAACCATAGAATAATAAAGAACCTCGAGGATTACAATAAAGTCATATATAGAGCCAATATCAAAGAAGGGATTCTCCTTTTAGTTAAGAGGCAAAATCA
>VGKN01000072.1 GCA_016867055.1 Candidatus Omnitrophota bacterium | reverse complement strand
CTTCTTAAAGGTAAAAAATATGAGAGCGATAAGAAAAACCAAAAAAACCAATGACCATGAATGGATTAGGAAAAATATTGAAAACTTAGTAAAAAAATATGGTGGCAAATTCTTAGTCATTGCAGAGAATGAACCCTTTATAGGAGATGATGCTAAAGAGTTAGTCAAAAAAGCAAAAACCAAACATCCTAACGCTATACTTACATCAATGCCTATCCCCAGGCCAGAAGACTTTACATGCGCCCTATAAGTTTCCCTTATATCATCCATAAGGGTCTGCCCCATCCAATTATCCCTATCGAAGTCCATGGCTCCACTGGATGGAATAATATTGAGGTATATGTTGACTCTGGAGCATGGATTTCTATATTTACTTCTAAAGAAGCGGATGTGCTTGGTATTAACTATTCCAATGGAAGACAGATCCTTACAGTGGTAGGTGATGGTAGCCTTATACCTGTGTATCTGCATAAACTTCCAGTAAGAATTGGCGATGTATCTTTTAAGGCTATGGTTGGCTTTTCTCCTAAACTTGGTGTCGGTTTTAATCTTCTTGGCCGTAAGGATTTCTTTGCTCATTTTGACGTCACATTCTCCGACTCCGCCAAAACTATAACCTTCTTTCCGAAAATCTAAAAACTTCATTACAAACTCTTTTCTATTGCCCTTGCTGCTTCAAAATTCACATATGGCTGGATATGATTTTCCCTGCCGGTCAGGTCTAATATTGCATCTTTCCTTATAGGCACACTGTCCTGGGCTATCAAGTAGGCAAGGCCCTTTAATATGGATGTAACTTCGCCTTTAGCTAAATCAGCATTATTTAATATAGTTAAGCAGGGATTTTTTAAAACTAAGTTTTTCCCTGTCCAAATTACAGAGAAAAGAAAAATCTTTAGCTGGGAATATTAGAATATTAAAGATAATAAGAGATAGGTTAAAAAAAGGAAAGAATTCAGGAGATTGCCAGGCCATTTTAATCTCCACGTTAAATTTATGCTTTATAAAACTTTTTAACTATTCAGCAAAAAAATTAACCTTTGTATCTAATATTAAAAACTTTTTATATGTCTAATATAAGTATATACTATAAAATAATATTTGTCAATATTTAGTGATTTTCAAATAGTAAGGGTTTTTGCGTAGGTTATGGTAAATTCTCCAAAGCGTTCATTTATGGAGTCAATGACTTTGCTAAGGCGGGTGAGTCCTTTCTCTTTTTCAAAAAGGATGCCTTGGCAGGAGTCTTTTATAAGGCTTGTAAGACTAACACCTAAAAGTCTAACAGGGGCTTTTAATTTTATATAAGAAAATAAATAAAGCGCGTTTTTATAAATATCAAATGTAGAGTTTATAGGATTAAACAGGGTTTTTTGTTTAGAAAATGTCCCTAAATCTTTATACCTGATAGTAATTCTTATAATCCTCGCTAAGAGATTACCTTTTCTTAACCTAAATCCCACCATCTCCGAGAGCATAAGTAGATAGGCTGAGATTTCCTCCTTGGCGTATAAATCTTTGGCAACTGTTATGCTGTGTCCTATGGATTTTTGAATATCAGAACTCTCAGTTAATACAGGTGAACTATCCTCTCCCCTTGAAGCATTATATAGCCAGCCACCATAAATGCCGAAGTATCTTATAAGTAAATCCCTGGGAAACTTTGAAAGTTCGCCACAGGTATATACGCTCAGGTTGTTCAACCTCTCTTTTATATTTGGGCCAATGCCAGCTATCTTTTCTATAGGTAGATTCTCTAATAAGAAGGGAATATCCTCTTTCTGTATCACCAAAAGTCCATCTGGCTTTGAAAGCTTTGAGGCAAGTTTTGACAACATCTTATTTGGTGCAATACCAATAGAGCAGGTTATGCCAAAGGTTCTTTTTATTTTTTCCTTTATCTCTTTCAAGACTCCTATTGCCTCATTCAAGCTCATATTGCTTAAATCCATATAGAACTCATCAATAGATGCCTCTTCAACTTTATTAGTATAATATTTTAATAACCCTGATATGCCCTCGGAGGTAGAGAGATACCTTGCTGTATCAGCAGGAATAAATACTGCTCCTGGACAAAGTTTGTAAGCCTGCCAACTAGGCATCCCAGACTCAATACCAAATTGCTTTGCCTCATAGGAGGCTGCGCACACAATAGTCCTTTTCTTATCCGGTCTTCCACCTACTATTACAGGCTTTCCCTTAAGATGGGGATTTACTGCCTGTTCAACCGAGGCAAAGAAAGAGTCCATATCTATATGCAGGATTATTCTGTCCATATCTTCCTATAGGGTTCCCTGCGAGCGGGTTTTTTGAATTATATCTTGAAGAAGGCAACCAATTCTTGGAGCGAGCATAAGGAGCATAAGGAGTAGGTTTATGAGGCGAGGCTTCTCCGTAATCAGCTTTACTACTAGCCCCTTTAATCCTACAAGGATAGTCCTTCCTATACCTCTTAAGGAAGGGACTAAGGGGATGGGGGTGCTTGTAGGAGAAGGCAAGCCGAATGCTCCGAGCACCAAAAGTGAGCGGAGAGAATTGTGTTGCTTGTATTGGCAAGAAGACTCTGAAGCAAGGGAAATGACTATTCTGTCCATACCTTATCCATCCGCCAGATAAGTTCTCTATCAGAAAAATATATCTGATAAATCACGCCCTCTATCTCAATAGAAAAATAATGCCTTATCTCATCCCCAACCCTATCCTTCCAGCGGTATGTTATCTTATCTATTCTGTGCATTCTTCCACTCCATTTAAACCAAACGGGTTTAATGACTTTGTCAAACACCGCACCCACACTTATCGGCTCATCAAGCCCTTCTTTACTATTAGGCAATTTTCTATCCCAGCGGGAGTTTTTATTGAACATTTTAAAACAAGTATCAGAGTATCAGTGTGTCAGAGTTAGATTTATTTTTTTGACACTTTGACACTTGATATCTTTATGCTTTAACCATATTTCCTTACAATTGAAATAACCTTGCCTATTATCCTGAAATCCCTGTCCACATATATGCTCTTATAATTCCTGTTTGCAGGCTCAAGTCTTATCCTATCCTTCTCCTTATAAAAACGCTTAAGGGTTGCCTCGTTATCTATTAATGCTACTACTATATCTCCATCCGTTGCTATGGGTTGCTTCTTAACCAGGGCAAGATCACCCTCTAATATACCTAAGTCTTTCATACTATCCCCCTTAACACGCAGGGCAAATATCTCCCCTCGGATAGAAAATTCTTTAAAATCTACATAACCCTCTATATCCTGGTGTGCTGTATGTGGTTCTCCTGCCCTTATCCTGCCAACTATTGGCACCTTGAATAGATGTGCATCCCTTACCTCAATCCCCCTTGCTATCCTTGGGATATGTTTCAACAGCCCCTTTTTAGTAAGACAATTTATATAATCTCTAACTGTGCCTGTAGATTTAAAACCAAAATGGGTTGCTATCTCCCTTATTGTGGGAGAGGTGCCTTGCGTTCTTATCCTATCCGATATAAACCTAAAAACCCTCTCTTGTTTTCTGGTAAGCATAACTCGCTCCACAAGTTTATTAAGTATCAGTGTATCATGGTATCAGAGTGTCAAAGTTTAAATTTAATCTTTTTTCTATGATACGTTGACGCTTTGATACCTTTATGTTTTAAATATTACCACACATTTGTGTGGATGTCAATAAAATTTGACAAATCCAACTTTTGAGTTTATAATATAAATTGGTGAGAGAATATGGATATTGAGAAAAAATGGCAGGATGCCTTAAAGAATACCGAGATAATACGCTCAAGGCTTATGCGTCTTTACACCTTTGAAACCACAGAGCTTCCTTATATATTTTTAGCTGAATCATCTGTAAATCAAGGAGATACGGTTGTCAGAAAAGGAAATGTTTCAGTTGATAAACCATTGATTGTGCTTCCGAGGGATTTTCCTATTTTTGAAGGTTTTGAATTTAAAGAAAACTTAGAATTGGATGAGGATATAATCAGGTCGTTCTTTCTTGTAAGGGGAGTAAGATTTCCCTCTCTTAAGTATCAAAACTTAACCCTCAGTCTTGATATATATGAGGGTTCGCTTAAAGAGGCAATAAAATTCTATGTGGAGGGCCTTAAAAGAAAAGAGGATATAACCTCAGCCTTAATTGTGGGAAATGAAGAAGCCTGGCAGTTTTCTATCCTGATATATGTGGCATTTATGTTCTCAAAATCCGCCGATGAGGATATAAGAAAACTCTTTGAGAAGTTTAAGAGGGATAAGGGGCTTTCCTAAATAATGGCAAACCCCGCCCTCCTATGATAAAGTATGGGGCTTTGGGAAAAATATCCTAATATTGCCCTTCGTCCTCCCCTAAAACGAAAAACCCGAAGCGCAAAAACTGGAAATTTGAAACCTTAGATGTGCTATACAATATCCTAAGACTCAATATAGATTAATTATTTTAACAAAACCTGCGGTATACCTATTTTTGAAATAATCACTCTCCCTGTATATAACGGACCTTTGCCTTTAAAAAAACCCTTTTTAGGAAGTCCGAATGTTATAGTTTTTGTGGCTTTGATACATCCGCCCAGAATTTCTCCTGTATCTGCATCTAAACCTGAAGGGATATCAACCGACAACACAGGCCTTTTAGAAAGATTTATCATATCAATTATTTCAGAGGTTGCATATGGCATTTTACCCTTTAATCCTGTGCCAAATATCGCATCTATAATAAGTGATGTATGAGCCAGATTTTTTTTAATAAATATGCGATTAAAAAAATTGGATAATTCATAAATTTCTATACCCATCTTAAGCAGTATATTCAGATTAACCCTTGCCTCTTTTCTGACCTCTCTATATTCTCCGACAAGAAAAACCTTGATTTTAAAATCCTCATTAAACAGATGTCTGCCTGCAACAAAACCATCACCGCCATTATTTCCCTTTCCACAGAAGATACAAATCTTCTTAGGTTTATTTTTTAACATTTCAATCGCCTGATAAGCAATGTTAATCCCTGCATTCTCCATCAGTATAATACCTGGGATTCCATATACACCCTGAGCCTTTTTATCTATTTGTTTCATCTGGTTTGTTGTTATAGATCTCATTCCCTACCTCCCCTTTGTCTTTCGTGGTTAACAAAGAGTGAGTTTTTATGGATGTAAGATAGGCTCATCCTATACTTATGTCCAAAATAGGAATTGAAAAAGCCTAATCTTGTTCTTAAGAAGAAATCTTTGGGATTGGTCAATGCACCATTCCATCAGTAAACCCCACTTCCTGTGCTAAAGCATGGGGCTTTGGAAAAAATATCCTCATATAGCCCTCCATCCTTGTCCTAATCCCTCGACTTCGCTCGGGATGGTGAGCTTGTCGAACCAAGAATGGGGTTTTACGGAGGCGGATGAAAGTAAAGATTTCTCAGAGATATTACAGGTAGAATCCAGTTTTTATTAATTTGAATAGTAATGAAAAATAATAAAAAAATAGAAGTAACTTGCTTTTCAGAGTTCACCCCCTCCCACAGAGAAGCCCTGCCTGTCAACCCATCGGAATACCCCGATGGCAAGCATCGGGGTTTGTTTTTCCCTCGCATTTGCTCGGGATCCTTCGGCGCGAGGAACCCCGAGCTTGCCGAAGGGCTATATTTGGCGTCCTCAGGGTTGACACTGCACTTCAACTTTGTCTCAGTATCCTTCGAAAGTCCTGAGCGAAGCGAAGGAAGAGCGACAAGCCCTTTGCGCCTCTTCTTTTCCCGCCTTCGGCGGGACGGCTCTGATTCCCCAATGCCTGAGCATTGGGGCTTGTCGCCGAATGTGTCAAGGCTGGGAGGAATAATGGGGATGTTATCCCGAAGGGTTCTTACCCGAAACCGCGGGTGTGCCTCGACAAGCTCGGCATGGTGAGTGAAGCAAACCATCAACCCCTGAAGCGGGGTTTATCTACTTAGAATCCGTTCTTTCTCCAAAAACAGAATTAACAACCCCCGAGCCTTTTGTTTCTATATTTTTTAATGTTTTATCTGTCTCTTCAAGGCTTTCATTTATTGTGGAACAACCATAAAAAGAAACTAAAACAGATACCATAAATAAAATCTTATAAAATTTATTACTCATTAAAATCTCCCTACTTTTTATTTGTTGAGTTTCTCTTTAACAATCTGGCTTACGACACTGGCATCTGCCTTTCCTTTGACACGGCTTAAAACCGCCTGCATTACCTTGCCAAATCCAGATTTATCTTTAACATCAAGTATTCCAATTTCCTCATCAACTATCTTTCTAAGTTCCTCCGGTGAAAGAGGCTCTGGCAGATATTGTTTAAGTATATCCATCTCCCTTGTCTCTTTTTGAATAAGGTCATCTCTATTTCCCTTCCTAAAACCCTCTATGGCATCCTGCCTCATCTTTATCTGTTTGTTTATAACATCAAACACCTCGTCCTCTTGAAGACTTTCCTTGCGTTTTTGTATACAACTGTAATTGATTGCAGATTTTAAAAATCTTAAGGTTGAAACTTTAAGTGCATCTTTTTGTTTCATTGCCTCTCTTAAATCCAAGTCAATTTTTTCTAACAGCATAGTCTCTCTATCTCTTCTCAATCTCACCTGTCATCGGCACAAAACTTACCGCACCCAAATTCCTTTTGATTATTCCCTCCTTAGTCTTTGTTATAAGCACAAGTTCCTGATATATATCGCCCAATGGCAAAACCATTCTCCCGCCAATCTTAAGTTGTTCGATAAGTGGCTGAGGAATTTTTTTTGGTGCTGCTGTTATTATTATCGCATCAAAGGGTGCCTCTTGAGGCCAACCTAAAAATCCATCTCCACACTTGAGCTTTATGTTCTTATATCCAAGCCTCTCCAAGGTAAGGGCTGCATTTTTAGCAAGTGTCTCTATTATTTCAATAGTATATACTTCTCTTACTAACTCGGCTAAGACCGCCGCCTGATAACCTGAACCTGTGCCTATCTCAAGGACTTTATCCTCCGGCCTTAGGTTTAAAGCCTCTGTCATATATGCCACAATATAAGGCTGTGAAATGGTTTGACCCTCTCCTATAGAAAGAGGGCTGTCTATATAAGCATACTTTATTTCGTCAGTAGGAACAAAGTTATGCCTTGGCACCTTTAGCATTGCGTTTATAACATTCTTGTCCCTTATTCCGCGCGCAACTATCTGTTCGTCAACCATTCGCTTGCGCTCAAGGGAATATGTATCTTCTGTCTTTTCTTTAAATCCGTTTGCCATATCAGGACAGGCGCAAAATATCGTTAATAGACAGAGAAGAATTACCGAATAATTAGACTGCGTTAACTCTGAAGCCAGCATCTCCCATTATTTTTCTTAAACAAGATAAAACCTTAGAATCTATCTTTTGCCTCTTTAGAGAAAACATTGCAAGTTGTCTACCATTATCCCAGTTAAAAAATTTCTCTAATGGAGCTAACGGGGTTTACTCATCTACTTGAATAT
>VGKN01000071.1 GCA_016867055.1 Candidatus Omnitrophota bacterium | reverse complement strand
TAACTCCTGTGGCGTGGCATGGGAAAAATTCAGGCGCACAACATCCATCCCGGCAAGCATCATTTTTCTAAGTACTGTCTCGTTTGAGGATGCCGGGCCCAGCGTACAGATTATCTTGGTCTTAACCATAAAATTCTTTCATAGTGTCTGGCTTACTTATAAATAAGCATTCAGCACATATTCCTGAACCATTCTCTGTGTATTAAAAAATGAGGCGTTCAAGGCAATAGTATGACGCATAATTTCCAGCCATTTATCTTTCTCATTATAAAACATCGGGATGACTACTTTTTCTAATTTCTGATACATGTCATAGACGTCCTGATTGCTGTCCGCTGACTCTCTATTTAATGAGCCAATTGCCCAGCCGGTTACATTTTCAATGCACCCCTCTATCCACCAGCCATCAAGCACGCTTAAATTGGGGACTCCGTTAAGACAGGCCTTCATACCGCTTGTGCCAGAAGCTTCTTGAGGCTTCAAAGGCGTATTAAGCCAAAGGTCAGAGCCTGAAGTAATGAGTTTTCCTAACTCCATATCGTAATTTTCAAGATAAACAATTTTAACCTTGGGCTTTAATTCTTTAATCTTTGAGAAAATCCTCTTTATCAATTCCTTTCCACCGTTATCTCGGGGGTGCGCTTTGCCGGCATAAACAATCTGTATCTGGCCTACTTTATCATTAATCTCAATAAGCCTGTTAGCGTCGCTTAACAAAAGGTCTGCCCTCTTATAAGACGTAGCGCGCCTGGCAAAACCTATGGTAAATACCTCATAATCCATACCTATATTAGTGCGGCTATTCACATAATCAATGAGCTCTCTTTTAGTGTCATAATGCGCCTGCCATATCTGGTCTTTGGGAATGCTCAATGCATAACGCAAAGAAAAATAATCCGCTTTCCACTCTGGGATGTATTTATCATAGAGACTCTTGAAATAAGGAGACACCCAGGAACATAAATGGATCCCGTTAGTTATGGAATCAATGGAGTAACCCGGAAACATCTCTCTGGATACTTCGCCATGCTTTTTAGCCACTCCGTTTATGTATTTACTAAGATTTAAGGCGAGCAAAGTCATGTTCATTTCACTGCCAGATAAGAATATATCTGGTCTTGCAAAAGGCAAGTCTGATTGAAGAACGCCCCTGACAAGTTCAATGGGAAATTTATCATGACCAGCGGGAACAGGAGTGTGGGTGGTAAATATACATTTATTTTTAACTTCATCAATGTTGTATTTCTTGGACGCATCTGCTATGCCTTCATTTCTTGTCCTTTCCAATAGCTCCACGGCTAATAAACTGGCGTGGCCTTCATTCATATGATATTTTTCAATATTTTTATACCCCAGCGCTTCCAGCATTCTTACCCCGCCTATACCTAAGACTATCTCCTGGCATAAACGGTATTTCAGGTCGCCTCCATAAAGAAAACTGGTAAGGCTTTGGTCATATTCACTATTTTCAGGAATATTCGTATCCAAAAAATATATAGGCACTTTGCCGTCTTTAATTCCTTTTACGATAAATTCCCAAGCCTGAATTTTAACTGTTCTTCCTTCAATGTTGACGCTGGCTTTAACCGGCAGAAGATTTAAAAAATCCTCCTTACGCCAATCTACAGGAAACTCTGTTTGATTTCCTTCGTTATCCAACTCTTGAAGAAAATAACCTTTTTCATTGAGTAGGGTAATGGCAACAATAGGAACGTCTAAATCCGCACATGATTTTATAGTATCCCCTGCCAATACTCCTAAGCCCCCGCTATAAGTAGGAATTTTCTCCTCTAAACCTATCTCCATAGAGAAATAGGCAATCCTAACTGTCTCTAATAATCCTCTTAACTCTTCCATATCAATTTACCCCGTTAGAAATTTTGCTATCTATATCGGCTTCTGTGATATTTCTAATGGGGCTTACTCAAAAATACCGCCAAAAACGCCACCAGTCCTAATTTCCCTCCAATGCCAGAAAATAAAGGCCAACTTAAAAAAAGGATTATCCCTGAAAGTAATCCCACTAAACACATTCTTCTATAATTCCCTATAACTTCTTTAGAGGACATACCGGCATATGAACCACAAGTAATTGCCGCCACCAGATTATTATTGAATCTTAAAAAAATATTTAAAATTAATCCTGCAGCCAATACTACTATACTGGAAGAGAATACTGCCTCCTGCTTGAATCTTGTGCTTATATAATAGGTAAGGACCGCTCCTAAGCAAGAACCGAGAATTAAAAACGAACCTTCAAAGAAAGATAAGGTTTGAGAAAAATATATTGCAGAACTAAACCGAGAGACAATCAAGACAGAAAAGAAGGCAATTGCTCCTAACTTTCCTCCTATACCTAAAAATACCTTTTGGGTAAAGAGATAAAGCAATCCTGTAATCAAACCTGCAATACCACTTACAGATATATTCGGAAGAACCTCTTTGCTTGACATGGAAGCAAAACTTGCCGCATAAATAGCCGCCGCTAATTTAGGAAACACCTTAGCACTAGTTAATCCTACTAAGCTTGAGGCAATAAATGGACCGAGTCCTAAATTAATACTTAAGAAATAGGTTAAAACACTAGCAAGGGTTGTGCTTAGGATTAATCTTAACATCATAATTCTTTGGAATGCCTGTATCTTTTTTACTTTAGCAGTTATACTTAAGCATATGATTTCCTCAAAATTGCTCCTATCAAGATGTGGGATAAAGCTACGATTAAGCCCATAAGAAGATTTCCGCCGGTTAAGGTAAATATAATCATACCTATTGCCAAGGCAGTTAGTCCTACGGATTTAAAGAAAGAAATTTTTGGCTTACAAGAAAAGTAAAGCCCTAAGAAATAAAGCCCCAGATAAGCCAAAATTAACAAGATAGGAAGCAATTCGGAAGGAAGACTGCTACATATAGCTTTAAGATTAATGGGAATAACCTGTGTCATTATCATCCTCCTCGTATAATATGCGTTAGTACTTAAGTATAAATTCGAAACACGAAATCCGAAATTCGAAACAAATCCGAATGTTCAAATTCTTTAATTTTCAAAACCTTATTTTGTTTTGAACATTAGAATTTAGAAAATTAGAAAATTGTTTCGGATTTCGATATTCAGATTTCGAATTTAACCTTTTCATAATATTGCTCGTGTTTGGGTTTTTCTGACAATCCAAAACGCTGCTTCATAAAGGTCGTTGGCAATAAAATCTGGCTTAATTTGTAATTCCTCCTTATGTTTTTTACCATGACCACTTAGAACATATACTGAGGTTGCTCTCACAATATGCGCCATTTCAATATCATGTGGGTGGTCGCCCACTACAAACGAACTTCTTAAACTAACGTGATGGTCTTGCTCTGCTTTTCTTAAAAAATATGGCTTTGGTTTTCGGCAGATGCAATTCCCTTCTTTTGTATGTGGACAATAATAAGTATGCTTGATATTAATACCACTAGTCTTAAGCAATGCCTCAAAATATTTATTGAATTGCAACAATTCCGCTGATTAATCTAATTTTATCAACGCCTCAGCTATCCTTTCCATCCTCCGTCTTTTAGGTGTCAAAAACAGAGATTCTCCATAATAATCGGCTTATCTTTTTAATTCCTTATTTTTATTACTCTCTGTAGGACAAAAAACCGCCATCCGATATAACATCAGATGGCGGCCCGACCATCAAACAATCCTCCGGAAAATGTTCCGGACCCTAAGAAATCATTTAATGACTGATAACACCTTTCATCTTGGTTTTCATTATATCTTGTTTTTTGCATAAGTCAACAATTCCGCGGGCTACTGAACGGGCTACTGATTCTACGGCTATTGCACTACCCATCTGGCCGACTTAACTTAATGGCAACATCGTCATGATTTTCTGCGCTATCTCGGGATACTGAGCGATAAACTTAAGCTCTTCTTCTACTAATGGTTTCTGATTGTGCACATTGGCGTATCTGGCTAATTCCAAAATCTTAGTTGCCTCGATATCGTCTTTAAAAACTATCTCTAATTTCTCATAGACATTCCTAAATCCTTTTATCCCGGAATATTCACCGACCGTAATCTGCCTTCCTGTTTTAATAACTTCGGGCTCGCCGCGGCCTAATTCCTCAAAGTCATATAATTCGTAATTACGCCTATCTTTTAAGGCGCCGTCGGCATGAATTCCTGACTCATGGGCAAAAGCATTGGCTCCGATACCTGGTTGATTTATAGGAATGGGAATACCAAAAGCGTATGAAGCATATTTGCAGAGCCGCCATGCTTTCTTCAAATCTATGCGTTCATCCAAGATATATTTACCTTGCAGACCGCTTGCGTATTTTATGGCAAGTATTACCGCAACTAAATCTGCGTTGCCGGCACGTTCTCCCATACCATTCACGCAGGTATTGATATAGGTGTCGTAGCCCGCGTCATTAGCCGCCATCGCGCCGCTTACGGAATTGGCGACTACCATGCCTAAATCATTATGGCAATGTAGTTCAATGGGGATCTTAATCACTTCGGCGAGCTTTTTAATCCGTTCGTATATCGTAAATGGACTATCGTAACCCAAGGTGTCGCAATAACGGAATCTATCAGCACCGGCTTCTTTTGCGGCCAAGGCAAAAGAAATAAGATAGTCTATATCGGTGCGCGAGGCATCTTCGGCGTTGACGCCTATTGATTCCGCTCCCAATTTTTCAGCGGCTCTTACGCCGTCCTGCATTTCTTTTATAACCGAGGCATGGTCTAATTTGCCTTTAAATTTATGCCTAATCATCTGGTCAGAGGTGGAGATGGAAAGATTAAGGTGTTTTATCTTCGGGCAGTTTTTAAATGTTTCTTCGACGTCTTCCTCGATTGCCCTAATCCAGCCACCTAAACGTATCGGTGATAAAACTCCTTTTTCAGCTAACTCCAAGTTAGCGTTAAGGTAATTTGTTTCGTGATGGGTAGTAGGAAACCCAAATTCGCTCTGAAAAACTCCCATCTGGTTAAGATAAAGATTAAGGATTGTCTTCTGTAGTTTGGAAAGACAAATCCGGGAAGTCTGCACTCCATCCCTGTTCGTTACATCAATAATATAGATTTTGGGCATCATCCACCTCCTTCAATAAGCAGATGATTTACGGAAGCCCCCAAGGGGCGACGTAAATCATAGCGTCCATCGTTTACGTTCTAATAGCGTCTGCGAATTGAACCCTTGACATTTTGCCTTGGGGAAAGATTTTATTAGTCTTTCTATGGTTTTCTTGCGTGTCTTTCCATTTTTAAATTGCATTTCACGCTTAAATGCTTCTGAACACGAATTAAATTCTTTATAATAAACTAATTTTGGTTGCTTGTTTCTTGTAGAGAAAACTTTCCCTCTTGTATGGTCCCTAAGCCGCTGTGCCAAATTATTTGTATGTCCGTAATATTTATTGCCATTATTACATTCTAAGATATAAGTATAATAAATTTGATTCATAGCAAAATGTCAAGGGTCAAATTCACCCATATAACTTATGTCGTTTCACTCCATAAGTTATGGCTTCATTTGACCTCCTGTGAGTTTGCTTACAAATCGGTCTATCCTACTTATACCTTCAATAATATTTTCTATTGATGTTGCATACGAAAGCCTGATATAGCTATCGTCTCCGAATACGCAACCGGGAATAACCGCAACCTGAGCACAAGCTAAAAGCGCATCAGTTAACTCCAGCGAATCCTTGATTTTCTTGCCATTTAAGCTTTTCCCTAAAATAGCTGAGACATCCACCCAACAATAAAATGCTCCCTGGGGAGTGAGGGCGCGAAGTTTCGGTATAGAATTTATCCTCTGAATCATATAATCACGCCGTTTCCTGAATTCAACAACCATCTTTTTTAAATCATCCTGACCGCCGGTCAAGGCCTCAACGCTTGCTGCCTGTGCGATTGAAGTAGGATTAGAGGTAGAATGATCCTGTAGGTTAGACATAGCTTGAATTATTTCTTTAGGCCCTGCGCAATAACCGATACGCCAGCCAGTCATAGAATAGGCTTTAGAGACGCCATTTACCACTATTGTCTTTTGTTTCATCTGGTTATCTAAGGATGCGATGCTAATGTGGCGCTCATCATAAATTACCTTCTCGTAAATCTCATCGGATAGGCAATAAATTCCGGCTTTGAGGATAACCTTGCTCAACTCCTTAAGCTCTTTTTCGCTATAAACCATGCCTGTAGGATTAGAAGGTGAATTCAGTATCAGTAATTTTGTCTTAGAATTTATAGTATTTTCTAACTGCTTAGGGGTTATCTTGAAATTTGTCTCTTGAGTAGTATTAAGTATCTCTGCTTTTGCTCCTGCAACCTTAATCATTTCAGGATAACTCACCCAATAAGGTGAAGGTAAAATTACTTCATCGTCTTGGTCGCACAAGGTTAAGATGGCATTAAAGATAGAATGTTTTGCTCCACAAGAAACAATTACTTCATCAGGCGTATATTCCAACTTATTATCTGTTTTAAGTTTTACCAAGATAGCCTCTTTTAGCTCTTTTATCCCTGCGGTAGGAGTATATTTGGTAAAACCTTTATCTATTGCCCGCTTTGCTGCTTCCTTGATATTTACCGGTGTATCAAAATCCGGCTCACCTGCGCCAAAACCAATTACATTGATACCTTCTGCTTGCATTTTTTTCGCTTTTGCGGTTATACTCAAGGTTGGAGACGGACTAAGCTGACTTATCTTTTTTGATATGGACATATTATATTCCTCCCTTCAATTACTTTTTAGCGCTTTGTTTAGCAATCAATGCCGCAGCGCATCCTGCGCCAAAACCATTATCAATGTTAACTACCACTAAACCTGGAGAACAAGACTGAAGCATGGTCATTAAAGCTGATTCGCCTTTGCCGCCGTATCCGTAACCGGTGGATGTGGGCACGCCGATAACCGGCACATCTACCAAACCTTTCACTACGGTAGGTAACGCGCCTTCCATACCAGCAACAACTACAATGCAAGCAACCTTTTTCTTAAGCATTTCTTCCAATGGAGGGAATATCCTGTGTATTCCTGCTACGCCCACATCATAAGCGAAGATTGCACTACAGCCCAATAACTCCACGGTAACCCTGGCTTCTTCTGCTATATGAACATCTGCTGTGCCTGCAGCTATCAGGCCTACTTTGGCATTTGATTTTTTTATTTTGTAACCCGTTTTGGCAATTACTGCCATCTTTGCTTTCTCATAATGTATTAATCGAAAACCCCCTAATCTTTTTCTTTTAATTTCTTTAAAACACTCCTTATTAACCCTCGTAGCAATAGCAATTCCCTTTACTTTTGCCATTTCCACCAAAAGATTAACCACCCATTTGGGTTCTTTGCCTTCGGCAAGGATTACCTCAGGAATGCCGCATTTTTTGTCTCTATAGATATCGAGCTTTGCAATACCTTTTACTTCTTTTATTATCATTTTCAAAATTATCTCTCCTATCTCTGATGAACAAAAACACTATCCTGCTCCCACCATCGTTT
>VGKN01000070.1 GCA_016867055.1 Candidatus Omnitrophota bacterium | reverse complement strand
ATAGATATAGCAGAATCTCGCTTTTCTGATGCCTTAAGCGATTATTTAATGAATCATGAGGTATCGGATGAAATTAGAAGCTATTGCGAGAAACTTGTAGAGGGGACTATAAAAAATTTAGACAATATTGATTCTGTCGTTAGCCGATATGCTACAAACTGGCGGTTAAAGCGGATGGCTGTGGTAGACAGAAATATCTTAAGACTTGCGACATATGAGTTATTGTATTTAGAAGATATACCTCCGAAGGTCGCAATAAATGAAGCAGTAGAACTTGCAAAAAAATTTGGAGACAGCGATTCAGGCAAATTTGTAAATGGGGTGTTAGATAGGATTTTAAAAGAAGAGTTAAAAGATGCCAAAAAAATTTGCTGACCTACATATCCATACTACACTTTCTGACAGTACATTTTCACCCAAAGAGGTTATTGAACGCGCAAAGGAACATAAACTATCCGCTATTGCCATAACAGACCATGATTGTGTGGATGCCATTGAACCAGCATTACAACTGGCAGAGTTATATGGCATAGAAATTATTCCGGCGGTAGAGTTAAGTTCAGAAGATAACGATTTAGAGGTTCATATACTCGGATATTTTATAGACTGGCGCGATAAGAGGTTTGCTTACGAACTAAATGAAATGCGAAAGCGCCGTATAGAACGCATGGAAAAAATGATAAAGAAATTAAAGGATCATGGTGTAGAAATTAATATTGAGAGCATCTTTAAGTTAAGTCAGTGTGGTTCAATTGGAAGGTTGCACATTGCACAGGCAATGCTAAAGGGGGGTTATGTAAAGAACATAAAAGAAGCCTTTAGAAAATATATAGGAGATAAGGCGCCTTGTTATG
Organism: Candidatus Omnitrophota bacterium; assembly: GCA_016867055.1. Next base: position 6,675 of record VGKN01000070.1, on the reverse strand, counting down.
TCAGCGGGTTTAGAATTTCTCCTCAAGAGGCTATAGGGACGATAAATAGAATAGGAGGTATAGCTGTTTTTGCGCATCCCGGGACTTTAAAAAAGGAGGATTTGCTACTTGATTTGGTAAGCGATGGGCTTAAGGGTATTGAGGTCTATCATCCTGACCATTCCCAAGCTGATATTCTACATTATCTTAAAATCGCCACTAAATACAAACTCCTTGTTACAGGCGGTTCCGATTGCCATGGATTTGGAAAGGAGCACATTCTCCTTGGTTCTGTTAGAATCCCATATGAATTTGTTGAAGAATTAAAAGATGCTGCAAAAAGATGATGTTAGATTTATGAAACTGGCAAAAAACCTTGCATTAAAAGGAATGGGTAATACAAACCCTAATCCAGTAGTAGGCTGTGTAATAGTTAAAGAGGGACGACTTGTTGCAAGAGGCTATCATAGAAAGGCAGGTCTTCCCCATGCCGAGATAGAAGCCATTAGGGAGGCCCAGAAGAAAAATATCAATTTAAGGGGTACCACTATGTATGTTAACCTTGAACCCTGTACACACTTTGGAAAAACCCCTCCCTGCGTCAAAACCATTATTGACAGTGGTATAAAAAGGGTGATTATAGGGATGAGAGATCCGAATCCTATAAACAATGGAAGGGGCATTAGGATTTTAAGACGCTCAGGTGTCAGTGTAGAGATTGGCGTGATGGAGGAGGAATTAAGAAAGATAAATCTTCCTTTTATTAAATTTATGAAGAGGGGATTGCCTTACATAACAGTAAAAGTTGCAGAGAGTCTTGATGGAAAGATTGCCACAAGGACCTTGGATTCAAAGTGGATAACGAATGAGGATTCCAGAAGCTTTGCCAATAGACTGAGGGGATATGTAGATGCAATTTTGGTTGGGGCTAATACAGTTATATTTGATAATCCTCTTCTAACGAATAGGTCTAAGAATAATCCCTTAAGGCAACCACTTAAAATTATCCTTGACGAAAGGTTAAAAGTTCCATTAGATTCAGATATCTTTTCATACAAATCTCCCTCAAAATCAATTATTGCTACAACAAAAAAATTACCTTTAAACAAGATGGGTACATTTTTAAAACAAAAAAATATAGAGGTGCTATTCTGCAAAAGAAAATCTGGATTTGTAGATTTGAAAGACCTCCTTAGAAAACTTGCTGAAAAAGGGATAATGCATATTTTAGTAGAGGGGGGTGGTCAGACAATAGCCTCTTTTTTTAAAGAAGGTCTTGTAGATGAGGTGTATTTCTTTATAGCCCCAAAGATAATAGGAGGCAAAGATGCGCCAACAAGCGTTGAGGGAGATGGCATAAGGAAACTTGAAGCAGCGATTTCCTTAAAGGATATAGATATAAAGCACTTTGGCGACGATATTTTAATTCATGGCAGAATAAAAAACAATGTTTAGCGGTATAGTTGAAGAACTGGGGATAATCAAGAACTTAAGAAAGAAACAAGATTTTATCGGTCTTGAGGTAGAGGCAGATAAGGTGTTGGAGGAGGTCTCTGCCGGAGATAGCATCGCCTTAAATGGTGCATGCCTCACCATAGTAAAATTAAATAAAACCTCTTTGTTATTTGATATTATGAAAGAAACCCTTAATAAAACAAACCTACAATTTCTCAAGGTCCAAGATAGGGTAAATCTCGAAAGGCCATTGAGATTATCTAATTTTATAAGTGGGCACCTGTTGAGTGGGCATATAGATGGCTTAGGGTATATTTCAAAGCGGATAATCTCTCAGAACGAAACCAAGCTTGATATAAAAATTCCAAAAATCCTATACGGATATATTGTTCCCAAGGGTTCTGTTGCAGTAGATGGAGTTAGTTTAACTATTGCGGATATAAGGGAGGATACCTTCAGTGTATATCTTATACCTTTTACCAAAACCAAGACCACCCTTGGGATTAAAAAAATAAAAGACCCTGTCAATATAGAGGTTGATCTAATTGGAAAATATATAAGAAATATGTTGACAAAAATAGACAATCAAAAGATACTTACAGAAGAGTTTTTAAGAGAAAGGGGATTTTTATAAACCCTGCTCTCAGTGCTTAAAGCATGGGGTGTTGAAAAAAACATCTTAATATCGCCCTCCATCTTCCCTGCTTTCTTGCGAAAGCAAGAAGGGGGGCTTTACGAGGAGCGGGGTAAACTAAGAAAGTTTACCAAGTATTAATTAAAAAAGGAATAGACTTATGGAGTACATTGTTGACAATGAAGAGTTACTCAGAAAAAGAATATTTGAAAAGGATAGGCTTGCAAAATATGTTGAACAAGAGATGATAAAAAAATATGGAATATCTGAAGCAGAGACCGCCAGATTTAAAAAATCGCATGAATATATCACAGAATTTGCAAGGAGGTTTTATTATATCTTTTTAAGACTTTATCTATTAACCTATTACTCAAATCTGGACAGGGGCCAAAGGCAGAAACAAGCAGACCTTATTATCTCCACAAGGGAACTTGAGAAAATAACACTTATGTCATATCTCCAATTTGAAGATTTTGAGAAGGATAAACTCTTGCATTTAGAACTGGAATTTGCGCAGAAGAGCCGTAGTAAAGATAAATACAGAGAGGTTCTTTACACAGCGAATGCAGAGACCAATGGTGTTATTTTCTGCAGGGTTTTTTATTTTCTAAGACAAGAGATACCCCAAGAGGCAGAGAAGAATATTGATTGTACCCTTGCCAGTATGATGGGTGATTTATGCAAGGATATGGTAGGAGACTATGTGTTTTCCTTATCTCTTTATGCGTTTAAAAATTATATGGAGATGCCTTCTCCCTTAGACAGTTATCCAAATAAGATGATCCACCTTGAGAGTATCAGAGATATGTCGAGCGAGATTTTCCTTACTAACTGTATGTTGCCTGTGCGTACCCAGATAGACTTAGTTTCTCTGCGTATAGTTGACCACATGTATAAAACCTCTTAATCTCTTACCTAAGGCAATATCCTATCCTTGATTTTTTTAATTTTTATGTTATACTTATCTTAGATAGATAGAATTTGCGAAAAAGGCAAACCATTTCGAAAGAATGGGGCGTCCCAAATGTAGAATTTATAGATGTTCTACATTACCGAATAATCGGTACGGGACTCCGAGCCGCAGAAAAAGAAATATCTGCATTCGGAGCAAAGCTTCAGGTCCTCAAGTAAGGTAGGATAGCTGGGCTGCCGCAAAAAGAAAGGGACTAAACAAACCCACCAATCGAAATGGTGGGTTTTAAATTTTAGGAAAGGTGGTGAGAGTGATGAGATACTTAATTGTAGCAGTTTTAATCTTGAGCTTACTTTTTTCAGCAGGGTGTACCACCACCCAAAAGGCTGCCTCTATAGGCACCCTGATCGGGGCTGGTGCAGGAGCTATAATTGGTTACCAGTCTGGCGAAGCAGAGGCAGGAGCTTTAGTAGGCGGTACTGTAGGCGCAGCAACTGGCGCTGCAATAGGGCATTTCATATTAGAAAAGGAATAATCACCCTTTAAAATTTTTAAGAAAGAAGTCGCCTAAGGAGAAAAAACTAATCTCCTTACAAGCACAGCAGAAGGCTGTGCTTTTTATTTTTTTTAGCATTTTTTTAGCGAGCGAGGTTTTTATTGACTGTAAAATTCATAGATGATAAACTATTATTTAAATATAAAAAATATCCTATAAGAGGAAGGCAAGGAGTTGAAAAAAAGTTATGCTTATAAAAGAGGTTATAGGCTCCTACTGATAAGACATAAAAAAGAAGAGATCGTTAAATTTTTAAAGATAGCATTTCTTAAATGACCAAAATTGGAAAGGCATTTATTGGTACATCGGGATGGTTTTACGAACACTGGTTTGGCAGATTTTATCCATCCGGACTATCCAAAAGGGAATTACTTTCCTATTATTGTAAATATTTTAACACAGTTGAATTAAACAACAGTTTTTATCATTTGCCTTCCGAAAATGCGGTTAATTGTTGGAGAGAAAGTACAGGCAAAAACTTTTTGTTCAGTGTAAAGGCAAGTCGTCTGATAACCCATTATAGAAAACTTAAAAATATTGATGGATTGCTTAAATCCTTTTTAAAGAGAATGTCACTACTCAATGGAAGATTGGGTCCTCTTCTTTTTCAGCTCCCCCCCGCCTTCTCGAAGAATACCTACCTCCTTAAAGAATTTCTTGAAAGACTTCCCAAGAGATTAAAAAAGTCAATTGAATTCAGGAATGAGAGTTGGATTTGTAAAGAGGTGTTTAGACTACTTACAGAGTTTAATGTAGCATTTTGTATAATCAGTATGCCAGATTTTCCATTGGTGTTTGAAAAAACAGCAGACTTTGCATATATCAGACTCCATGGAAAAGAAATGCTATATGGCTCTGAATACAGAGAAGAAGAACTAATCGGCTTTGCTCAAAAAATAAATGGCTTTTTAAAAAATGGGATAGACGTTTATATCTATTTTAACAATGATGCAAATGCTTATGCTGTAAAAAATGCCTTGTTTCTTAAGGGTATTTTAAGGGATTAGAGAGGAGGAGGTTATATGAAGAATATCTTTTTACCCTTTGTAACTGTTCAGGTTATTTTTAGCATTTTTATCTATAATGAGGCCTTGGCTGAGGAAAAAAAGACTAAATTATTAAACGGGTATACACCACCATTTGAATATGAGGCAAGGCCTCTGCTTGAAAAACATACCAAGGATATAGAGACCATAAGGAAGGACATAACCTTTCTAAAGGATGAGATGAAGAAATTAAAGGATGCGGTTGGTATGGTGTCAAAGCAGTCATCTGAATCCGAAACAAAATTTACCGTTGAAAGGCAAGGAGATATAAATACATTAAAGGATGAAATAACTCTTCTCAAAAGTGACCTAAATTCTATAAAACAGGCTCAACTTACACCAGCAAATAAAGACCTTGAAATTGATATGAAGGCAAGATTAGAAGCCCTTGAACATGATATAAGCGGACTAAAGGACCAGGTAATGAAATTAGATGAGAAATTGAGTTTGATAGAGGGGTCTATTTCCAAATAAAATAAGAGAAGGGGAATTTTTATGCTAAAATGTTTCATTTTGATTGTTTTTATAATTTTGATAGCTACAGGATGTGTTAAAAGAATAATAACAATAGATTCAGAACCTCAGGGCGCCAAGGTATATTTTAATGGTGCTGAGAAAGGGATTACACCTGTTAGTTTTGAATTTACCTCTTATGGCTATGTGGCTTTGAGACTTGCTAAAGAGGGTTATCAGGAATTAAGCACAGTTGAGAAGATAAAAGCACCAAGGTATGAATATTTTCCAGTGGATATCATCTCTGATAATGTAAATCCAAAGAAGATAACCGATGAGAGGAGATTTTTTTATAATCTTTCAAAAAGAGAAGTAGCGGAGGAGGAAAAGCCAATTGAGGAGATAAAAAAAGAAGAGGATGAAAGCCTCAATTTGTATATAAGATATTTAAAAGACAAGGACCCAAGCGTGAGGGCAGACGCCGCCCTTAGACTCGCTATGCTGGGAAGAAAAGAGGCTGTTCCTTGTCTTTTGGAGGCACTTAAGGATAGAGAGCCACAAGTTAGGTCTAACTCGCTAAATGCCCTAAGGATACTTACAGGTAAAGAGTCTTTGAATACCCTTATAGAGTTTTTAAATGATAAGGATATTTCTGTTAAAAGGCATGCAATTAATGAACTTGAGGTTTTAAAGGAAAAAGAGGCAGTTCCCCATCTCGTAAGGCTACTAAGAGATAAGGATTTTCGCATAAGGGGCTCAAGCGCTGAGGCCCTCGGCGCTATTGGTGATAAAACTTGCCTTGAGGCGCTTGTTAAACTCTTAAGGGATAAGGATTCGTCAGTACGCGCCTCAACCGCAGTTGCGCTGGGAAAATTCAAAGATAAATATGCTGTTCCATATCTTGTAAAAAGAATTAATGATAAGTATATAAGATTTGAGGTAGTTGCGGCGCTGAGAAAAATAGGTGATAAATCTGCCCTCCCATACCTTGTAAGAACACTGAGAGATTTTAACCTGCGGATAAGGGATGAATCAGCAAATGCGATAAAGGAACTGGCAGATAAAGGCGTTATAGAACTGCTTAAAAAGCGTTTGAACGATAACCGTTGGGCTACAAGGCTAAGCACAGCAAAACTGATGGGCGAACTTAAATTTAAAGAGGCACTTCCATATTTAAAAGAGAGGCAGAAAAAAGAAAGAAATAAGAATGTTAAGATTACCATTGATAATGCTATTGACACGCTAGAGAGGATTTAATGAATTGGCTTATTAAAAGGATTAGGCGATGACCAGAAAGATTCGTGCAAGAAGGCGCAGAAAGCGAATGTCAGGTAAGGCACACAGAGTTAAAAAGTAGTCGTTGTTTGGAGATTCGGGAAGTGGCTCAGTTTGGCTTAGAGCGCGACGTTCGGGACGTCGAGGTCGGCGGTTCAAGTCCGCCCTTCCCGACCAGATATAACTTTGCGAAATTTTTGACGAAAGAGAAGAATTTTTAAAATATTTTTGCGCCAAAACTTTTTTATCGTAACTGCTTTTATAATAAGGGATTAAATCAAAGGGCTTTTTGCCATTGACATCTTTGATATCAAGGGTTTCCACCAAAGACTTAATTTCGTAGCGAACCACCTCCCAACAAAAA
>VGKN01000069.1 GCA_016867055.1 Candidatus Omnitrophota bacterium | reverse complement strand
GAGGAATCTTCTCAATAACCTCCTTTGGTATTTCAATCTCATCAAGATTTATCAATCTTATACCTGCCTGCATGCCCAAAACATCCAGGACATCCTGTTCTTTGACAAAACCCAGCTCTATCAGAGTCCTGCCCAAGGGTTTTCCCCTTTGTTTTTGTTCCTCAAGGGCTATTTCAAGTTGACTTAGATTTATAAGCCCTTTTTCAAGCAATAGTTTTCCAAGTTGGATGCGTTTTAATTGTCTCTCCATTATTGTTCTGTTTTAAATTGAAGTTTGAAGTGTTCTGGGTCAAAAGCCTTTTCTAAGGCAGTTTCAAAAGTAACAAGACCCTTTCTATAAAGTTCTGCCAGATATGCATCAAAGGTCTTCATTCCATATCTACCGCCAGTCTGGATATCTGAGGTAATATTATATGTCTTTTTCTCCCTTATGAGATTTTGTATTGATGAGGTTATAACCATAATCTCAAAGCATGCTATTCTACCTTGACCACTTGCCCTCACCAGTAACTGCTGACATATTACTGCAAGTATAGATGTAGACAACTGTATCCTTATTTGTTCCTGTTGATTAACAGGGAATACCTCTATTATCCTATCCACTGTTTTTGCTGCAGAGGTGGTATGTAGCGTTGCTAACACCAGATGACCTGTCTCAGCAGCAGTTATAGCCGCTTCAATCGTGGCAAGGTCGCGCATCTCACCTACGAGGATTACATCTGGATTTTGTCTTAACGACCTAATCACCGCATCTGAAAAAGAAGGAACATCAATACCTACCTCCCTTTGGGTTACAATAGACTTCTTATGGGTATGGTAATACTCTATAGGGTCTTCTATTGTTATAATATGGCGAGAATGATTAACATTTATATAATCAATCATTGTAGCTAATGTAGTAGTCTTTCCACTTCCCGTAGGACCTGTTACGAGAATAAGCCCTCGTGGTTTATTAAGTAAGGTCTTTATGAGTGAGGGAATTCCTATATCTTCAAAGCTAAAGAGCTTGGACGGAATCATTCTGAAACACAATCCATATACGCCTTTCTGCCTGTAGATAGATGCCCTAAATCTTGCAATGTCTCCAAAGGCTAAACCGAATTCTGCTGTCCCGGTTTGTCTTAGCCTATTCTGATGTTCATCAGAGGCAATAGACTTCATAAGTCGTTCGGTATCCGAAGCTATCAAAGGCTCATAACTTAAATCCTCAAGCTGCCCGTTAATCCTTAAGGCAGGAGGCCTCCCCACGCAAAGATGGATATCAGAGGCATTTTTATTGACACACATCTCAAATACCTGATTCATCTCAATCATCATTAACCTCCAAGTCGTATAATATGTTTTTAGTGGAGCCCGCTCGGACTAAAGTCCGAGGCTCCCTCCCGAGCAGAAAAAGTAATATAGTATTCATCCCGCAGGCTTTGGTTCGTCTATACTCACCATCCCGAGCATAGTTGAGGGATAGCCCGTGGATTTCTGCTAGGGATTAATGTTTACTCTTAATTCTAAACCACCAGTGGCTGGGTTATCCTCACAACCTCTTCAATTGAGGTTATGCCACTTTTTATCTTTTCTATACCATCTTCTCTTAGAGTCCTAAAACCAAATTGCCTTGCCTTATCCCTTATTATTGTGCTTGAGGCTTTGCTGGTTATAAGAGACCTTAGTTCATCTTTCAAAACTAAAAGTTCAAATATCCCTGTTCTGCCCCTGTGGCCTGTATGGTTGCACCTTGAACAACCCTTTCCTTTATAAAAACTAATACCTCCAATAGCATAAGCTCCAATCTCAAGCACAGCCATTTCTTCTCTGGTTGGCTGATAGGCTTCTCTGCATTCTCTGCATATAGTCCTTACAAGCCTTTGTGCTAAAACCGCCTGAACGGTGGAGGCTACTAAATAAGGTTTAACATTCATATCTATTAAACGGGTTATGGCGCCAGGTGCATCATTTGTGTGAAGGGTGCTGAAGATAAGATGCCCTGTTAAGGCTGCCTGAATTGCTATCTGCGCTGTTTCAAAATCCCTTATCTCACCCACCATTAATATATCCGGTGCCTGTCTTAACATAGAACGTAGCCCATTCGCAAAGGTCAAACCCACCTGCGGCTTTATCTGAACTTGATTTATCCCTGCCAATTGATATTCCACGGGATCCTCAATAGTTATTAATTTTTTATCGGGTTTATTAATAAAGTTCAGCGCAGCATACAACGTTGTAGTCTTTCCACTTCCCGTAGGACCTGTTACTAAAACAATTCCATTTGGCAATTCTATTATACGCTCAAACTCTTCAAGTTCTCTCTTAGAGAAACCGAGTTCATCTATATTAAGAGTGGTTCTATCAAGAAGCCTTAGGACGATGCTCTCTCCATACATACCTGGTAGAATAGAAACTCTTAAATCTAATTCCCTCTCATCCGCCTTTATCTTCATCCTGCCATCCTGGGGAAAGCGCTTCTCGGCTATGTCCAGATTTGACATTATCTTTATCCTGCTTATTATAGAACTTTGTAGACTCTTAGGGGGCGACTGGACCTCATGCAGAATCCCATCTATCCTATATCTTACTCTGAATCTATCTTTAAGTGGCTCAAGATGTATATCGGATGCCCTGTTTTTTGAAGCCTCCTGTATAATTAGCCCTACCAGTCTTATAATAGGTGCTTCCTCTTCTAAGGTTAGGGTAGCCTCTTTAGATTTTGAAACTTCAGACTCATCTATCTCCTGAACTATACTATCTAAATCCTCTTTTTTTGAGCCATAATATTTTTCAAGGACACCCTCCAGTTCATCCTCACGCACAAGGATAAGGGATATCTCCCTCTGCAATAAAAGTTCTAAGTTCTCCTGAGCCAGAAAGTTAAATATATTATCTGTAGCACAGATGAGTCTATCTAATTCAAAATTTAAGGGTATAAGTCTATGCCTCTTTGCAAAACTGGGCGGTATGCTATCTAATGCATTTGGTAAAATCTGAATATTTCCTAATGCCAAAGGAGCAATACCAAGCTGCGAACTGAGAATAGAGCTTAGATTCTCGCTGGTTAAAAAACCAAGTCTAACCAAAATCTCGCTAAAACGCATCTGCGATTCTCTCTGAAGTCTGAGCGCCTCTTTCAGCTGTTCCTCGGTTATTACGCCGAGATTCTCAAGGGTTTCTTTGATAAGTTGCCTTCTAATCATTTCTTAAGCTATAGCCCCTTTTAAAGGCATCCTTAGAGGCTTCATATATTTTTCTTAAGGGTATATTCAGATTTGATGCCAATTTTTTACAATCCTCATACTCAGGCGAGATTATCTTAATCTTTCCATCCAATCTTCCTACCTTTATGCTTACCTTTCCAAGGGGGGTTTTGACAAGCATTGACTCTTTTTGAAGTTTTTTCCTTTTTACCTTAAAATATCTTACGCCGAATGTAGTGGTTTCATCAAATATTACATTGATTATTCTCTCAAGAAGTCTTTCCTCCGCAATAACTGAGAGTAAATTTGCTGGACGTGATTTCTTCATTATGATAGGACTTATAAATACATCCAGCGCACCTTCCTTTAAAAGTTTCTCAATCACATATTCAAGATTTAACGGTAGGGTATCATCCAAATTTACCTCAATCACAAACACCTCGTCATAAAGGGATTTATTCTCTGTCTCTCCCAATATTACTCTTAACATATTTGGAATATTATCTTCTCTCCTTGTAGAGGCTGCGCCATAGCCAATCTTCTTTATTGTAAATTCCGGGCTTTTGCCAAAATCATTACTCAGTGTCTTTAAGATACTTGCGCCAGTGGGGGTAACAAGTTCGTGGTTAATATCGTGGATAGAAATAGGTATATCCTTTAGCAGTTCCAATGTCGCAGGAGAAGGCAAAGGCAAGGTGCCCTCTCTTGTTTTAACAAATCCCCGCCCCAAAGAGACTCTGGAAGAATAGACCTTATCCACCCTTAACTCTTTAAATAAGATGGCTGTTGAAACAATATCCACTACTGAATCAATATCGGCCAACTCATTTAAACTGATTCTATCTATATTTTCTCTATGGACCCTGGACTCTGCCTTAAAAAGGTTTAGAAAGATTTCCTTTGCAAGTGATTTTGTAGGTTCGTTCAACCCGCTTCTATTCAATAGCGAAAAAATATCTTTTTTGGTTCTAAGGTTTATCTTTTTAAAGGGCGCTGTTTTTAGATAAAATCTTGTGCAAGAGATATCGCCCTGCTTAATTTTTCTTCTTTGAATCTCAGGTTTTCCTAAACCCAATTTCATAAGTTCCTCTTTAAGAAAATCAAGGCTTAGGCCTAAGTCAAGAAGTGCCCCTATTATCATATCTCCGCTTATTCCGGAAAAACAATCCAAATAGAGTATTTTCATATCACTTTGTAAAATAATAAGTTATCAAAAAAATAAAATAATCTCAAGAAGCAGAATATAGCTCAAAAGGTTAAGTTAAATATAACTATAATCCTTTTTGCAACTTTTAACTCATCTATTTATGAGACTCGCAAAATAACCCGCACCAAAACCATTATCTATATTTACTACCGCAATACCAGGCGAACAACTGTTAATCATTGTTAAGAGGGCGGAGATTCCCTTAAAGTTTGCACCATAACCCACGCTCGTAGGAACAGCAACGATTGGCTTATCTGTCAGTCCGCAGACTACACTTGGAAGGGCTCCTTCCATACCCGCCACCACAATAATCACAGTTGCCCTCTTTAAAAGTATTTTTTTATCAAGAAGTCTATGAATGCCAGCAACCCCCACATCGTATAGGCGCTTTACAGTATTTCCCATAACCTCAAGGGTGACCGCCGCCTCCTCTGCAACCGCGATATCGGACGTCCCTCCTGTAATAATCAAAACTACTCCTTTCTTTTTCCTGAAAAATCTCTTCTCTGCTTTAAGATATGCTATCTTGGCCTCCTCATTATACAGGAGTTCTGGAAAAAATTTCTTTAGCGAAGCAAAGCCATCTTTGTTTAATTTGGTCAATAGAAGGGGCTGTCTATTCTTGCTCAAAATCTCTGAAATTTTAATAATCTGCTCGGGGGTTTTATTCTGACAGAAAACCACCTCAGGAAAGCCTTTTCTTATAAGCCGGTGAGTATCAATCTTAGCAAATTTTATATCTTTATATGGCATATTCTCCAGGTAATGAAGTATATTCCTTTTAGATATCTTGTCTCTCTTAAAATCACAAAGCAGTTTTTCAATTATTCTCTTTGTAACCATATCAAAATTTAAGGATAACTATAAGCATAATGAGGGCTATAATTATAGAAATAATGTAAAAACTATTGAAATAGAGGAAGTCCTTTATCCCTTCTAAAAGACTATATGAATTGTATTTTCTTTCTTTTCTAAAAGATAGTCCTCTAAAATTATCTATATCATCTTTTCTAAATCTTAAATAACTTCCCCCAATCTTATATGCAGGCAGTTTTCCTTTCCTAACAAGTTTTTCTAACCTTCTCTGCGAGATATGAAGATACTCGGCTGCCTCTTTTAAATTTAAAAGTTTGTCCTTATGGGTCATCTCAAAATGTTATCTTCCACCCATTTATCTATATCCTGTTTCCTAAACTTTAAATTTCCGCATTCTGTGCTACAGGGTATTGTGCCCTTTCTTACCCAATCCAATATCTCGGTTTTATCCACCTCAAGATAATTTGAAAGTTCTTCTATATCAAAAAACTCGCTTTCTCGGGTCTCCTCTTTAATTTTCTCATCTTTTAAGGCTTCCTCTTTTAACATATTACAACCTCCATTAAATACAGCACCCTCTTCTATAAAGATAGCCCTTGTTGTAATATTTGCTTCTACCCTTGAAGTCCTCATTAGTCTTATCGTTTTATTTGCGGTTATTTCTCCAGAGAAACCTCCATAGATTGTAACAAAATCACTCTCTATGCTTGCACTAACCAATGCATTCTCGCCTATAATAAGCGCTCCCTTCATAGATAGACTTCCCTCAAAACCACCGCTTATCCGAATTCGCACAGGATTTTTAAACTCAAGTGTTCCTTTCATACCTGCCTCTATCTCAAGATATTCTTCATTGTTTTGTTTGGATTTTCTATTAAACATATTCACCCCTTACTTAAAGTTATAAGTTGGAGTTGATTTTTTAACTTATACCTTATAACCTATAACTTATAACTAATTTTTATTCCCATCTCGCACTTTTTATATTCTTGATGCGTAAGATATCATTTATTATATCATCATCTTCCTCATCGGTTAAAAGTTTTAAATTCATAACGGTTATTATATCAGAACTGGATTCCTTTTTCCTTAGTTCAATATCCCTTATCTCTGCTTTATAAATATCAAGTATATTTCTTACTTGCCTTAATTCGTCTGCATTTCCAGTGCCTACTATATCTAAGGTTCTATACCAATCCTTCCTTAAGTATGCCCGCTCTATCCTTGTGAGAAAAAATAGGGAGGAAAAAGCAAGTATAGTTGTTATAAGGGCGCCTTTATAAAAACCACAACCCACCGCTAAGCCTATACCTGCAACTGTCCAAAGGCTTGCAGCGGTCGTCAGGCCCCTTACAGATGCCCTAAATCTAAGTATAGTGCCTGCTCCTAAAAAGCCTATTCCGCTCACCACCTGAGCTGCTATCCTGGAGGGATCAACATTGCCGCTCAACCTATATGCATTATAAATCTCAATGGAGGTCAACATAATAAGACAGGAACCTATCCCTACCAATATATGTGTTCTAAGCCCTGCTATACGGCCGTGAAGTTCCCTTTCAAAACCGATTATCCCACTTAGAATAACTGCTAATAACAATCTAATTATTAACTGTAAATCTGACATAGCCTTCTCCTGTATTAAACCCTAAACTGCTTAGGGCAGATATGTAATAATTGGAGATATACCTTTTTTTCTTATAAAGCCTCTCACCCAGCGACGCAACCATCGCCGCATTATCAAGGCATAAATTATTTTCTGGAAAAATAACCTTTATACCATAACGCCTTGAGGAACCGATAAAATATTCTCTCAATCGCCTGTTTATACTCACCCCTCCGCTAATTACAATTGTCTTTATCTTTTTAATATCGCAGGCAAGTTTTAGTTTTTCAAAAACTGTTTTTATCACAGTTTCCTGAAAGCTGCTAGCTAAATCAAAAACATTTATTTTATTATCCCGTCTTGAGACATCCCTGACGTAGTAAAGAACGGCTGTTTTTATGCCGCTAAAACTAAAATTTAAGGATTCTCTATCGTGAGGGGTATATGGAAGTTTTACCCTTTCTGAACAACCTTTCTTTGCAAGAGACTCAATTATATGTCCGCCGGGATAGCCAAAACCAAGGATTTTGCTCACCTTGTCAAATGCCTCGCCAATCGCATCGTCTTTCGTCTGTCCCAAAGGTTCAAACCTATCCAAATCCTTTACAAGGGCTAAGGTAGTGTGTCCACCCGAGATTACCAAGCTTATAAAGGGAAAGGGAATATATCTCTTTCCGATAAAGGGGCTAAAGGTATGCGCCTGAAGATGATTTATCCCAATTATAGGTACCTTTAGA
>VGKN01000068.1 GCA_016867055.1 Candidatus Omnitrophota bacterium | reverse complement strand
AATCTCTCTTAGATATTCTGCTTCTATTAAATCCAGCGCGCAGGTCTCTGATGCTAAAACATATGAGTTATTAAGCCTGCCCAGACAAAGCGGTCTGAAACCAGAGGGATCTCTTACTCCTATCAATTCATTCCCCCTTAATAATAAAAGTGAATACGCTCCCTTAATCTGTTTTAAGCAACCAAAGAGCGCTTCAGGAAAATTGGCAAAACTTGGCTTTGCAAGAAAGTGGATTATTATTTCGCTGTCAACCGTTGTTTGGAATATCGAGCCGTGCGCCTCAAGGTAATCCCTTAGTTCCTTGGCATTTACTAAATTTCCATTATGGCAGACTGCAATGGAGCCCCGCGAATAATCCACCACAATCGGCTGGGCATTCTTTATAAGACTTGAGCCAGTTGTGGAATACCTGATATGACCTATTGCAATATTTCCTTTTAGTTCGCTAAGCCTTAACTCATCAAACACCTCACCCACAAGCCCCATACCTTTGTGAGAATACAGCCTTTCGCCATCACTCGTTGTGATTCCGGCAGATTCCTCTCCCCTGTGCTGAAGGGCATACAAACCCAAGTAAGTCAATTTTGCTGCCTCAGGATGGTTAAATACCCCAAACAAACCACAAAACTCCTTTATCATCTCAATACGCCGTCATTTTATTTCTTATATTTATTAGTCTCTATTGGGTTACGGTTACCTGCCTACCGTCAGGCAGGCGATGCCCGTTTCGTATTTCAGTTACGTTGTTCGGTTTTTCCATTGACGTTACCGTAGCCATTGCCGATACGGGCTTTCTTACCCTAACCGTTACCGAATTTATCTTTTACCATTTCCCAATTACTATTTATCCCGAATGAAGCTACTTGCAAAAGTACCGCTTCGGGATCCCGAAGATACTCAAAAGTAGTAACTACATTCGGGACTAATTCCTGGTTTTTAATCCCCATTTCCTATATCTATATTATGTATCTGTCTATCTATCTCAGTCATCTGTTGCTCTATAGAATTTATCTCATCCTGTAAGTCTGCCATCCCCTGTGTCTTCGCACCACAGGGTGCATCTTTCATTAGATTAGCTAATTCTGCCCGTTTAATGTTTCTTTGAAGGGTTAAATGGTCTCTTTTATATTCTAAGAATATCCTCGTGTCTTGCTTGGCATCTATAGGCTGCTTTTCTTTTAGCGTGGAACGCCCTACTGGCACAGGAGACTGAACCGTAACAGGTCCCTTCGGCTTAAATCTAACAACCAAGAAAATTACACCTATAACCACTACGCTAACCGTTAATCCTATAACCGTTTTCTTCACCCTCACTCCTCTAGTTTATGCCTTTCTCAGCCTTAACCTCAACCTTAACCTTATTTAACTTACTCGTTACTAAAATTGCCTAACTGTCCTTCTATCTGGGCTATTTCTTGTTCTATTAAATCTATTTCATTATTTAGGTCTGTCATTTCCTGGGTCTTTGCTCCACAGGGCGCATTTTGCATCAGTTGGGATAAGGCGTATTGCTTGGTATTTCTTTGTAGGGTCAGTTGGTCCTTCTTAAGTTCTAAGAGAATTTTTGTATCATAGTAGGCTATGTTTCCGCTTTGGTCTTTGTAGTAATAGGGTAAGTATTCATTATATAACTGGGAGTATATCCTTTCCTCGTTTGTATGGGTTGTATTTGGCGGGAGATATAGTTTAAAAAGGTCATTCTTAACCTGCCAGAAGCAATCACCAATTATATCCTCTAATTTCCCTTTGTCTGTATCGGCATCTGAGTAATATACTTTTGATGAAGTATCTTGTGCAAAGTCCTCGGTAGTGATATAGGCATTAACAGCTACATTATCTCTAAAGTATGGGTTGCTATTAAGAATAGCCGTATAGGCGCTATTTTTGATTATGTCGTCATAACCCCTGCCTCCCTCTAATTTTTGAAAATAATTCTCAAGGACGGACCCTTTTAAATTTGGCGCAACTGCATTATATTCTGTGATATTAAACTCTGTCTTTGTCTGGTCTGTCAGATAATCCATAGCTAAATAATGGCCTGTGCTGTATGAAGTAATGGTTGTAGTGTTTTCTGTCATTCCAATAGATTTTAAGTCGTATTCTGTTTGGTTCATCAGGTTTTTAAAAGCGCCTTGTAGGCTTTTATTAAATTCACTCCCCGGTCCACCATAATCCCAGTGGGTATCATAGGAGACTATAACAGCTATACCCTCTTGGTTATTCATTATATTTTTTATACTATTAACTGAGAAACTGTTTCTGTTCCAGGTATCTCCTGTGATAAAGGTTGGCTCATATCCTCCTATAAGAACATTTACATTATTGGTATTGGAACCATATTGTTTTACCTCGGCTTCAAGTATAAGTTTTGCTCCGCCTGAATCAATTAATTCCTGAGCAAGCGCTTGGTCGTTAACGAGCACTATTAAATCTCCCTCTTGTTTATAGTAGGTTATATTGCCATCTTTAACTATCCCGCGGTAGCCATTTGTATATATCTTTACGGTCTCTATAATCTTTGGCTCTTCCCCCAATAATAGAAAGGGGTCAAATAATATTAACCCTGTAATAATTAGCGCTAATTTCTTCATATACAATTAATCTATATCCGGATATTTATCATATAACCATGCATCTAATTGGGTCTGGGTGAATTTTCTATCTGAGAGTTCATATTTTGCGGTGGCATATTCATCTCTCATAACCATGTTTTTACCCTGTTCATAGGCGGCGGTTATCTTATAGCGACGGCTTAGGTCTATCTTAAGAACCCTTCCCTCCTTATAGGCAAAGTAGGTTGTGGCTTTATCTTGTAGCTCTACCTCATCTTTTATTCCATCATTACCTATATCTACGGTTTCCTTTGCTGTTAGTTCGCTCTCTATTATAAGGCAGTCTATATTTGAAAGTTTTTCCGTTCCCTTAATCTTGTATTTGGCTTTTATATTGATTAGGGGGTCTTTTGTTCTATCTAAGCCAAATATCATAACAATAGGGGCTTCCCATTCTTTCTTTATTTCCCTTGGGAATTTGGGGCAGTTTAGGAAAAACCAGTAGTCGGTAAGTGTAGGTTCAAAGGTGCCGTCTTTGGTAAGGATGAAATTTCGCCTCGCTAATTCACCAACCTTATCAGAAAACCCAACTACTATAAACTTATATTGTTCATCTGTAGCATCCTCTGTCTTCATAATCGTATACCAATTTTCAACTGCGTGCCCGCCTGCTTTTTTTAGATACTCATTCTCAGATGTAACCGTTATATCCTGCGTGGTTTTATACACCACTACCTCATCCTTATTAAACCTATACTCTAACTTGCCAAGGTCTTTGGGTAAAACTGAAGAGGCTTGCTCCTGTGCTATACAACTTAGTAAACTAAATAGAGAAAAGATAAAAATAACCAAACTTAAAATAATTTTTTTCTTAAACATCTGTTCTCCTTTCAAAAAATCTATCTAAATTTCGTATTTTTAACTTTCTTAATCTATTTATAATAAATTTAATTCACTATGACCTTTTTTCTCCAATATTTCTTTAATCTTATCAAATATATCTTTACATTTTATCTCTCTGTAACTCATACTTTATAACTCGGCGATTTTAATTACTCGTTACGCGTTACTTGTTACTCGTTACTATCTTTTTATAAATTTTTCCTAACATATCCCACATATATCCCACCTCATTCCTAAATATCGTAAGACCGTCGCCTTGTTTTTAAAACTCTATCGTCTTTTTTAGACTATCTTTTACTCTTTTGAAGTCCTGCTCTGAGAGAACTCCAAGTTTTTGGATTATCATATTGTCTTTTATTGTCCGGATAATACCTGTAACCAAAGACGGATATAATAATCTTGCCTCCCTCCATCTCTCTATCTTAGTATCGCCTACCAATACTCTTTCAATATTGCTTGTGATAGCCATAATAATCATTTCTTGGCGGCTTTTGTTATAATTATCGCTGTTTATTATCAAGGCTGGTCTCTTTTTAGAACCCACTGATTCAGAAAATCCGAAATCAACGAGGACAATATCTCCTGCTTTATGCCCTGTCATAGGCCGCATCCTTCTTATTATGCCATAGTTTCTTTAAAACAGGGTCCTTGTCAAGGCTGGCAGTCAAAGATAATATATCTTTTTGTTCGGACTCGTGGCGTAAACGCTCCTTTATGCTCTCTAAAACATATTCACGTATTGTCTCGCCATGAAGGGCTGCATACGCCTTTATCTGCCTGTGTTCTTCGGGAAGCACATCAATACTTAATCTCTCTCTTGTTACCATATCCCTCTTTGCCATATCTATCACCTCCAAGAAAATAATACCACTTTTTAAACAAATGTGTCAAGGCACAAATGTAAATTTTCGCCGTATAACTACTACAGATTTTTCTTTATATACCCTACTCCATTCCTGAAAATCGCAAGGCCGTCGCCTTCGGGTAAGCACTTTTTCCTTGTCCATCTAGGGTGCTGATGGCTAAAGATGTGGCGCTCGGGATGGGGCATAAGGCCAAAAATCCTTCCTGTATTATCGCATATCCCTGCGATATTTTCTACAGAACCGTTTGGATTATAAGGATAGCCGGCTAAATTTCCTTTTTCGTCTACATATTGAAATACTATCTGATTATTTTCCCTTAACCTTCTTAGAACCTCTTTATCCCTCGGCACAAACTTCCCCTCTCCGTGGGCAACAGGAAGATAGATCGTTTCTGGGATATTCTGTGCCCATACACATTTAGTAGAAAGTAGAGAGTAGCAAGTAGCGAGTTTTAAATACACCCAACGGTCTTCAAACTTAGCTGAATCATTTATTGTAAGGGTTGCCTGAATAGTTTGAAAGCCATTTAGGTCGGGCAGAAATCCTGCCTTGACCAGAACCTGAAAGCCGTTACATATACCTATTATAAGTTTTCCATCATCAATAAAATTCTTTATATCCTCACCTAATTTATTCTTTATCTCATTTGCTAAAATCTTACCCGATGCAACATCATCTCCGTAGGTAAACCCGCCTGGTATTGCAAGTATCTGGTATTCTGATAAGTCTCTTTCTTTTTTAATAAACCTGTTTATATGCACCATCTCTGCCCTTGCACCCGCCAGTTCAAAGGCATAGGCGGTTTCCTTGTCGCAATTTGTGCCGGCAGTTCGCAGGACCAAAACTTTAGGGGTAGACATAGTATTTTAAAATTTTTATCGGTTACGGTTACGATGCTCGTTTCGCATTTCGGTTACGTTGTTCGTAGTTTAAAATTTGTCCATGCATTTCCTAATTTATACAACTGTCTTCCTGATTTATCATAAGTATCAATCAACTCATCACAAAGTTTTATATTTATATTTTCGGAGTAGATATCTCGCGACTGACTTAAACTAACAACCATTTCATTACATTCGCTCATAGCATCATCAATATATTTTTGGAATCCAGCTTTTTGATGGCGTTTAGCATAACCTTCTGCTATCAATCTTGGGATAGACTTACAGGCACGGCTTAATTGATCTTTTAAATCATATTTTTCGCTATTAGGTAATTTAGGTACAATTTCTTTCATAACAATTAACATAGCGCTGTAACTATTCTGATACACTTCTAAATCTCTAAAACTTGTTATTTTCTCTTTATTCATAACTTCGCTACCTTAAAACCGTCAACCGATACGGGTTTCGTTACCATTACCGTTTCCGAATTGTTACCATTTCAGCGTCTTCTGCCACGTCTCTTTTAAAGTGCTTATATCCGTTGATACAATTAAATTTCCTTTTACGCCATATATCTTAAACTCAGGGCTTGCTGATAAACAACCTATGAGCCCAAAAGACACGCCCTTCATTGCCTTCTCAAAATCCTTCTGCTTTTCTTTTTCAACTTCCACTATAAACCTTGAATTGGATTCGGAAAATAAGATGTAGTCATCTCGAGTAGCGAGTAGCGAGTAACAAGTAGTGAG
The DNA here is from genome assembly GCA_016867055.1 of Candidatus Omnitrophota bacterium. The sequence continues at coordinate 1,636 of VGKN01000068.1, read as the reverse complement.
TAATTTTTTATAGGGGACTTCTTTTAAAAATACCGTCATACCAAGACCGCCGCCAAATGCCATTTCAGACAAAGCAACGCCCAAACCACCCTCTGATAAGTCGTGGCAACTTCTGACTAATTCAAGCGAGATTGCCCTGTTGAGTTTCTTAAAAACCTCTCTTGCCCTTTTGGGATTTACCTTAGGGCAGGTATTTCCGATAAAACCATTCTGGGTGAAATACTCCGAACCACCTAATTCATTTAAGGTTTCACCTATAATGTATATAAGGTTACCTTCCTTTTTTGCATCCATTGAAATTGCTCTTGAGACATCCTCCATCACTGAGATTGCCGAGACCAAAAGCGTGCCGGGGATAGAAATAGTTCTATTACCTACCTTATATTCGTTATTAAGACTATCCTTTCCTGATATAAACGGAACCCTATATGCCTTTGCGATATCATAACAGCCATAAGATGCCCTTACGAGCTCGCCTAATTTCTCGGATTTATCAGTATCGCCCCAACTAAAATTATCCAATAGCGCGATTTTATCAATGGAGCCGCCAACTGCGATAATCTGTCTTATCGCCTCATCTATGCTTGAGGCAGCCATCCAGTACGGGTCTATATCTGAATATCTGAAATTTATTCCACAACTAACTATTACGCCCTTTTTGGAACTAAACACAGGCCTTATTATTGTGGCATCAGATGGACCGTCGTTATCTATTCCCACAAGGGGTTTTAAGACACTTTGCCCCTGAACCTCGTGGTCATACTGCCTTATAATCCATTCTTTTGAACATACATTGAAACCGGAGAGTATCTTTAATAAAACCCCTGTCAAATCCTTTGGACAAGAAAAATTTGGTTCTTTATGTTTTGGTTTTGTCCAGATTGCCTTTCGTAAAATTTTAGGAAGGCCTTCGTGTAAGAATTCCATATCCATATTGCAGACCGTATTCCCCTCGTATCTTAAATGGAGTCTTTTATCGTTTGTGAATTCGCCTATAACAGTTGCTTCAACATCCTCGCTTTCAAAAATCTTTAGTAATTCTGGCAGCTTACCTTTTGGAACTGCTAAAATCATCCTCTCCTGTGCCTCTGAAATCCAGATTTCTGTATAGGAGAGCCCTTCGTATTTTAAGGGCACTTTTTCCAAATTCACTATAACGCCTAAATCTCTTCCTATCTCGCCCACCGCACTTGATAAGCCGCCGCCTCCGCAGTCAGTTATAGCATTATAGAGACCCTTATCGCGTGCCTGAAGCAGGATATCAGTAATCTTTTTCTCCTGAATTGGGTTTCCTATCTGGACCGCTCCGCTAGAGATACTTTCTGATTTATGGGTGAGCTCCCCTGATGAAAATGTTGCGCCATGGATGCCGTCTCTACCTGTTTTTCCGCCAACAAGGACTACCAAATCACCCTTATTAACCTTTTTAAACGAGGCGCTTTTTGGCATAATGCCGACAGTCCCGCAATAGACGAGGGGATTACCTATAAAGCGCTCATCAAACAGAACCGCTCCATTTGCAGTTGGAATACCCATTCTATTTCCATAATCCCTTACACCTGCCACAACACCCTTCATAATCCGCTTCGGATGAAGCATCCCCTTTGGCACCTTCTTAAAAGATGTATCAGGAGGC